>NZ_DDDQ01000011.1:0-5684 GCF_002336325.1 Roseivirga sp. UBA1976
CTTGCCTGAATTCAGAGATCAAATTGATCAACTCCTGAATATTGCACTAAGGAACTCACCCGTAAGCAAAGTCTTTTTTTTAACTGACTACCAATTTGGTCCATATGAGGCGAACTACGAACAAAATTTTCTAATCAACGACCTTTGGGAGCAACACGATTCAAACGGGCTAATCTGGAACACCCTTTACGAAATCTATGGTAAATAATACGGTGGGTAACAGTCGCTAGCAAGAACTCAGAGTCACCAAATTATGGCGGACAGAAAAGAGCCTTTAAAAGCTCCCCGAGCCTATACGAGCCATTGAGTTTACAAAGTTTAAGGCTTACTTACTTAAATCGCCTGGCCAATGCTTCTACGCTATACTACCATTTTATATCCTCACAAATAACTCATTTAAAGAGCATAGACACAGACATTCAGTTTCCCTATGGTTAAGAGTCACCCAAACGACTGAAGCTAGATACTTAAAAGTTGGGTATCATTAAAGAGAGGAAATGCAAGTGCATTCAAAAATCGGCAAAAAGCTTCGCGAAGATTTCACCGCTACACCAACGGACGCGAAGTAAGCTCAAGAATGGTGATCTCAGGGTAAATACCAATTCGGCCGGGAAATCCCAGAAATCCAAACCCCCGATTCACATACAAATATTGGTTACCCTCCTGGTATAAATCGGCCCATTGTTTATATATGTATTTCGAAGGGCTCCATCGAAAATCTCCTATTTCTACCCCTAGTTGCATGCCATGTGTATGGCCGGCAAACATCAGGTCAATATCGGGTTGCTGAGTTCTCACCTGAGCGTCCCAATGGCTCGGGTCATGCGAAAGAAGCAATTTCACATCGCCTTCAGCGTGGCGGGCAGCTTCTTCAAGGTTACCATACTTGGCAAATCGGCCGGCTCCCCAGTTCTCAACGCCAATCACAGCTAGCTGGTCAGTTCCCATCCTCAACACCTCGTGTTCATTCATTAACAACCTCCACCCCATGCGCTCATGTACCTTAATCATCTCCTGCAAATTTCGGGCTTTAGCCATTGGCGAAGACCAGGCCTTATAGTCACCATAGTCATGATTACCCAGGGTAGAAAACACTCCCAAATCGGCTTTTAGTCGGGAAAATAAGTCTACATACTGAGCAACCTCACGAGTTTCATTGTTCACCAGATCTCCGGTAAAAAATATGGCATCGGGTTTTTCCTTAAGCAGTAAATCAATGCCACCTTCTACGGCTGTTTTATCAAAGAAACTTCCGCTATGAATATCAGAAAGCTGGCCAATCTTTATCCCTTCGAAAGCTTTGGGTAAATTGGGCAGGTACACCCTCCTTCTTCTCACCCGGTAGTCGTAAGCTCCTTTTACTATGCCAAAACTCATGGTAACTACGGGCAGGGTGGCCACCACCACGGCCGAACGAGCAAGAAATTTTGATCGGGGCATTTTTTGTCCGCTAGCCACACGTTTTTCATATCGCTTCTTGCGGCCTTCAAAAAACCAGCGGAGTACCCTTCTTATGTCATCGAAGAAAACAAAGAGTACGGCCAGCAGCTTGGCCATGTAGCTCATAAAGACAATCGAAAGCATGAACATAAAGCTTATGGTACCTGTTTGAATGAGCCAAAGACACACCACCAGCCCCAGCATAACAATGGCCTGAGCCAGGTAGATGTAGCGTACCACACGTTTGGCAGCGGGCTTCCAGGAGTCAACAAGGGTCTTGGTAGCCTGATAGGCATAAAAATCCAGCCAGGCCAGAAAAACAATTAAAAGCAGAAAGGCTAAAGGGTTTGATCGCATTCGTTTTGTCTAACTGCCAAAGAAGCGGTATAGTTCAGATAAATTCTACCAAATGAAACATTAAAATAGGGAATAAAAAAAGACTCCCCCGACCTCTCAGGGGAGCCACCAAATCAACCTTAACTATGAATGACTCCCTAACTTGGGAATCTAATCACCACGTTATCTTTAAGAACAAACATCAGGCCAAAACTTCTTTTTTATCGCCCGAATGATCACTCATATCTAAAACGGAAACATCTCCCCTCCATTTAGCAATCCTGTACATTACCTTATCGGCAATGAGGTAGGCAGTTGGCACTATAATGAGGGTAAAGAAAGTAGCAAACGTAAGACCGAATATAATCGTCCAGGACATTGGACCCCAGAAGACTACGTTATCTCCTCCTATGTAGAAGTCGGCATTGTAGTTTGCAAATGCTCCAATAAAATCAATGTTTAAACCTATAGCCAACGGAACCAGACCTAAGATGGTGGTAATGGCCGTAAGCAATACCGGACGCAGCCTTGTTTTACCGGCAATAATTATGGAGTCGACAACCTCTTCCATAGGCAGCCTTCCATCTTCTTCATCAAGCCCCAGCTCACGTCTCTTTCTTTTTCTGGTCAACTCAATAAAGTCGATCAGTACAATGGCATTGTTCACTACAACCCCTGCCAAGGCAATAATACCCACCATGGTCATAATTACCACAAAGTCCATATTGAAAGCTACCAGGCCGAGGAATACCCCCACCGTACTTAGCAATACGGAAATCATGATTATAAACGGAGCCGTAATTTTATTGAACTGCGAAACAATGATTAGGAAAATCATAAACACGGCAATCAACAATGCCTTGGAAAGGAAAGCCATGTTTTCGGCCTGCTCTTCCTGCTCTCCGGTAAAGGCATAGCTATAGCCATTGGGCATTGGAAAATCGGCCATGAGTTCTTTCAATTGGTTGTTAATTTCTGTGGGGTTATAACCACCCAACACGTTGGAACTAAGCGTTACTACCCTATCGAGATCTTTTCGCTTAATAGAACCATAGGTTGAGCTGTAGCGCACATCGGCTACGGCAGAAATAGGCACCTGCACCAAACGACCACTGCTCTGGTCTCTAAACGTAATGTTCTTGTTAAGCAGAGCATCTATATCGTATCTGTAATCCTGATTCAACCGAACATTAATCTCGTAGCTATCTTCTCCCTCTTTGTATTTCGATACCTCTTTACCAAAAAGAGCCGTACGGATTTCATTGGCTACAGAATAGGTACTGAGTCCAAACCTGCGAGCATTGTCTCTGTCTATTTCAATAACCAACTCGGGCTTACCCAACTCAAGAGAACTCTTAAGTTGCTCAATCCCCTCAATTCCGGACTCATCGATGCGCTGTTTAACGCGCTCACCAAGACTAATCAGGGTTTCCAAATCTTCACCAATTATCTCCAGGTTAATGGGCTTTCCCGTTGGAGGACCGGCAGCATCCTTATCTACAGTTAGGGTTACTCCAGGCTCCAGTTTTACCTGCTCGCGAATGGCCTCCATTACATCTTTCGTATTCAGGTCGCCACGCAGCTTACTTTCAATAAAGTTCACCGTAATCCGTGCCTTGTGAGGCTCTTCAGACTGACCTACGGCCGTTGGGTCGTTGGGGTCGGCCGCTCCTTGCGACACGTTGGTGGTAACTGACTCTACAATAGACTCGTAGGGCTTAATAATTTCTAGCACCTGCTCTTCTATGTTTTGGGCAAATGTGTTGGTTTTCTCAATGTCAGTACCAACCGGAAACTCCACAAACACATTGACATAGCGCGGCTCGTTCTCAGGGAGGAAAATAACATTGGGCGTGTTGGTGGCAAAAATGCCCAGTGAGAGAAACAGCAAACCAAAGGCTCCACCCAGGTAGAGGAACGGATGTCTTACGGCCGATTTCAATATTTTCTCATAGCGATTCTCCAAAGCCGGCAACACAGTAGCCTGAAACTTTCTGGACAATGGCCCCAACACATAGACATTGAGAAGTGTAATTACTCCTATGAGCATGAGCAGGTTGCCAAACATTATAAGCTCCAAACCAAGGGCAAACACTGCTCCCACTACAATAGCAATGGTCGATCTTATAATCACTTTTTTGTTGTCGATTACTCTGGTTCCATCCACCCGCATAAATGAAGCAATGAACACAGGGTTAATAACCAGGGCCACGAATAGTGAAGACCCCAGGGTGATCATGAGTGTTAGCGGCAAGTAGAGCATAAACTCTCCGATTATGCCCGGCCAGAAAGCCAGTGGCACAAAGGCCGCAAGAGTAGTAGCTGTTGAAGAAATAATAGGCAAGGCCACTTCTCCAACTCCACGTCTGGTCGCAGCCATTGGGCTCAATCCCTCCTCCATCAGACGGTATACGTTTTCAACCACCACAATACCGTTGTCTACGAGCATACCCAAAGCCATAATGAGGGCAAAAAGAGTCATAGTGTTAATGGTGATGCCCGAAAGCCCCAGAATCATTAACGCCATGAACATAGACAACGGAATGGCCATACCCACAAACAGAGAGTTTCTGGTACCCAAGAAGAACAGCAGTACCGTAACTACCAGAATTACTCCAAAAATAATGTTGTTACCTAAAGAGCTTACCTGCTCACGAGTGTCTTTGGACTGATCGTTGGTAATGGTCACTTTTACACTTTCAGGTATGGCTCCTTTGTCGCGGCTCTCCTGAATCAGGTTCATGATTTTGTCGGTGGCCACCAATAGGTTTTCGCCACTTCGCTTCATCACGTCTATTTTCACTACCGGGTTCAGATCCAAACGGGCATAGTTCTGCTTGTCTTTGTAACCGAACTCTACGGTGGCTACATCTTTCAGATAGACTATGTTACCATCTTCATTGCTAATGATAACTTCTTCAAGCTGGCTGGGGTCATCAAACTCTCCCACCACCCGTACGTTTCTTCTTAAGCCATCCTGAATCACGTTTCCTCCCGAAAGGGTCACGTTCTCAGCCGAAATAGCATTCTCAATGTCTTGAAAAGTTACTTTTCTGGCTTCTAGTTTAAACGGGTCTACTTTTATTTCAACTTCCTTCTCATCTACCCCAACAATATTGACTTTCGATACTTCAGGAAATTTCTCGATTTCATCTTCCAGATACTCAGCAATATCATTCAGTTCATCGAGAGTTTTGCCGGGATCGGTAAGGTTAATATTAAGTATGGGGAAGTTCTCTGAAAAGCTAAACTTAATTACTTCCGGGTCGCTTTTCAGATCGCTTGGCAATTCGGATTTGGCACGGTCTACCGCGTCTTTCACATCAATTACCGCCTCATCTACATCTATTCCAACCTGAAACTCAATAACAATAGCTGAGTAGTCTTGAACAGAAGTAGATTGAATGTTATCAACCCCTTCTATGGTGTTGATCTCCTTCTCCAACTCACGGGTAATGAGGCTCTCCATATCTTCGGGAGAGTTACCGGGGTGTACGGTACTTACATAAACTGTTGGCTGTTCTACCTCCGGAAAATTCTCTTTGGGTAGGGTAATGTAGGAATATATACCTGCAACAGTAATTAGTAAGGTCAGCACATAAACGGTGATCTTATTGCGCAGAGAGAGGGAGGTGAGCCCAAACTCCTTATCTACAATTTTTTGTTTATCATCTGCCATAATGGTGATTTCTTAAGTGTGATTAGTTTTGAACACTAACAATGGTGCCATCGGCAATACTTCTGTTGCCTTTGTCTACGATGGTCTCTCCACCATTTAGTCCGGCCAAAACTTCTGACTTACCATCATAGGTTTTGCCTAAGGTCACATGAATTTTCTCGGCCTTCTTTCCATTGACTTTGTATACAAAGTTGCCTTCAAAGTCTTCTTGTATAATTCTGGAAGGAAT
>NZ_DDDQ01000048.1:0-3984 GCF_002336325.1 Roseivirga sp. UBA1976
ATGGCTAAGATTAGCCCACGGTTTCCCGATTAACTGATAACTGATCAACCAAAAAACCTACTGAGGTGCAAGGCTGTGGGAGATGCTGAAACGAGTTCAGCATGACGTGGATATGGTTGCTTTTGCGGTAGCCGTTACTATGAGAAATATACTAATAACCTGTTTTCTGTTTTTCCTGATTAACTGATAACTGATCAACCAAAAAACCTACTGAGGTGCAAGTCTTGTGAGATGCTGAAACGAGTTCAGCATGACGTGGGTATGGTTGGCTTTTGTGGTAGCCGTTACTATGAGAAATATACTAATAACCTGTTTTCCGTTTTCTGATTACCTGATAACTGATCAACCAAAAACCTACTGAGGTGCAAGGCTGTGGGAGATGCTGAAACGAGTTCAGCATGACGTGGATATGGTTGCTTTTGCGGTAGCCGTAACTATGAATGATGAACTAGGACCTGTTTCCTGTTTTCCGATTAACTGATAACTGATCAACGAATAACCTACTCTGGTGCGAAGTCTTGTGAGATGCTGAAACGAGTTCAGCATGACGTGTTATGGTTGCTTTTGCGGTAGCCTCAACTTTGAACATTAAACCTTGAACCCTTGAACTGCTTCCCCGAAGCAATTACGTCAATTGCCGTATTGAACTGCGCGTGCCCTGCGGATAAGTTTGTAGCGTACAAACTCCCTTGCATCTATGCGTTCCAAAAATCGAGCTTTCTTACTTTCATTAGTCTTACTGGTTGCCTTCGCTTGTGACCCTAAAGAAGATATTGATCCAACTGTTGAGGCTGCACAAAACATAAAGTTCAGCCAGTTAATGCCAACAACGGCCTATGCCACGGCCACATCCATCATGGTCAGCCCGAATGAAAAGTACATGATCTTCTTCGGTGCTCATAAGCCGTTTTACTCAAAAGACGGTGGGCAAACAGTTGAAGAGCTTTTCGTTTCTGGTAATGCAGATAATATTCCCATCAATATCAGCAACGATGGTTTGTTCGTGTATGGCGGTGGTGTTTACGACCTCGATAATATTCGTTCGGGTTCGGCAGCCATTCACTATGCCACTGGTGTAACCGATTCGGGCAAGTTGGTCTACATTCAGAATGATGGTGCCAATGGCAAAACCTTCTTCCTTGATGATAACGGAACCTACGTGAGCACAGGTGTTCGTCTGGAAATAGGCGAAGAGTTCTACCTCGGTACCTGGGGCGAAAAAATGGGTTTCTTCGATTGGAGGAACAGAATCATTGCTGAGTTCGATGTAAGCACACAAACCTATACCCAAACTACTTTGACCGACATGAACTATTCCAGAATCTATGGTCCTGGAAATAGCCGAAACAAAGTAAAAACCGCCTACAGCTATGGCTATTTCGCTTATGCTAAGGAGGGTGGCGTAATCATCGTTACCCCGGAAAAGGAAATTCGCTATTACGATTATCCTGAAGATTACCGCATTTGGCAGAACACAGAAGGGGGCATGAAGCTCTATAAGGATCATGCCTATGTGAATATTTTCGATCGATGGGGAGTGCCTAAAATGCATGTGACTACGGATGATTCTATGGAGCCTGTCGATCATGGTTTTGCCGTTTGCCATGTGGGTGAAACGGTCTATACACAAGGCTTTATAGAGAATGGCGATCGCTTCAGAGGCGGAATCATCAAAACCGAAAATGGTCGTGAGGAATATCTGCCATTGGATATGGGTTATCAATATCCATCAGGCTATATGTTTGGGAAGACTTATGTAATTGGCAACTACGCTTATGCCGAAGACAAAGTGTTCGATAAGAATAGTGGTACTTATGCTACTTCTCCGACAGGCGAGATCACCAGTATTTTGCACGATGGTGGAAGAACAATTGCTTACACCGAAACAGGTACTTACACCACAACCAATGGAAGGGATTGGAATCTTGAAAGTACAAATCCACCCGCCCCTGAATTGGTAGCCAAAGGCGCTGATGGTATTTACCATGCGCTGACAGTTGAAATAAAGGTTTACGTTTCGCCAGGCACCCAAGCCAGAACCTATTCAGCTGATTTAAAAGCCTATACCTCTGGCAACGGTATCGATTGGACGGAGGTGTCTGGTTCGGCTACCAATCATTTGGGCTACGGGCCTCGACTGATCAGTTCTGATGGTACCGTGTACACCGTAGATACCAATGCCGGAAGCATAGGGTCAGCAAAGTTGAGTGAAGATTATGGAGTCACCTGGCAGGGAATATTAGATGATAGAAACTTGACGAAAGATGAGCCACTGCCTGAGGGGTTTAAGACAAGTCATTTTGAGTTGAGCACAGGAAAATTTGTATCTATCGTGTTTGAATTTGATGAAAAAATGGGGATTTCTATTTGCGACAGCTCAACCGGAGGATGTACAGAACAAACGCTTCAAGTGAGTTTCGATGCGGCTGATATGTATCAGTTCGATGAAGAAATTACCATCACCGCTAATGACGAGTTTGTATTCAATACCATCAACGGCATTTACATTTCTAGCAGCCTGAAATAAGCATGAAAGAGCAACTCCCACTTTCACCTGAAGACATTGGTAAGCTGAGAAAACAGCTGATTCCTATGCTGATTTTCCCATTTGCCGTGGTGGCCATGTTTGCAGTGTTTTATAAGCTGGCCTTCAGAAATATGGACGATAGTTTCTTTCAAGACGGCATCAGCGAGAAGATTTTCATGGGGTTTGGGGTGCTGTTTCTAAGTATTCTCGGCTATATGGTTTGGACTTCAGTTATCGACATCAAAAGAGGATTCAAATACCGAATAACCGGAGTGGTAACAGACAAGCGACTGAATGTGCAGACTTCATCTTCGCATAGCTCAGCAGGTGGCAGATCAGGCAGCTCAAGAACCAGTTCCAGCACTACCAGACACTATTACCTCTATATCAACGATGAGGAGTTCTCGGTAGACTATAAGCACTATACTCGCGTAAAAGTGGGCTCTAATGTAGTGTTGGATAGGGCTCCAAAATCCAGATTAACGCTCTCTTTAACCGTCTTGTCTAAGGAAGCCGAAGATCTTCAGGCTTCAAACAACATGCGGGCAGAGAACATGAAGTTTCTGGAGAGCCAGATGCAGGAAGAGCGTTTTAGCGAAAAGGATTTTGAAGCACTGAAGAAGATTTTTAGAGCGCAAACCAGAAAGCGACTACTATTTATGCTGCCCTTTGTGGTCATCGTTTTTGGAATGATTACCAACGGACTTCTGGGCTTCCTCATCATTATGTTTCCTCTGTTTATCGTTCCATTGTGGCAAGGAGTGAGCGCCATGCGCAGATGGGGTGAATACATTAGAAACAAGGGTTATGCCCACAAACGCGGAGTCACTGCTTTGGTAGAAGACAAGCTCACTGTTACGGGCAACCGCAGACGCGGAGTGAACAAAGTCATCACCACAAAAGGCACATTACCGGTAAGCACTGTGCTTTATGATCAGCTGAGCGTAGGAGAGAAGATCATCATTTTCTTTCCCAAATACGGCAAGCAACCGCTAAGTATTATGAAGCTAAATAAGGAGGAGTTTTATCTGTTCTAGGTGACTAAGTAATTCGGGAATTGGGAAGTTTGTGAATAGAAAAACCCGGTTTTTTCATCCTGAGCAAAGCCGAAGGATCCGCCAGATTGAATTGTCATTGGTTATTTAGGGGGTCAGGGAATTGGTGAATTAGTATTCAAGGGTCAGAGAACAGATGCAGTCAGTTTAATCCGTCATTCTGCAGTCTCCCACAGTTTTGTTCTTTAAGCTAGGATGGTCTTTAGTTGAGTCGCAGGTTTACACCTGTTTAATTGAGAAAGGCAGCACGGACGGTGCTGCTTTTTTGATAACGGTCTCGGGTATGAAACGTAGGGCATTTCGGAGCTTCAAACTTGTCCACCGAGACAATGCTTGCTATGGGGCCGAAACTTGCGGAAACCACTATCCGCCCTATGTTTTTATACCCATTGTGTGTGCCTT
>NZ_DDDQ01000025.1:0-13504 GCF_002336325.1 Roseivirga sp. UBA1976
TCGGTTCCATCGGTAAAGATGACCACCGCGCTTGAGGCTATCTGATCCTGATTACGGGTTTGAGAGAGTTTTTGAGCGGCTACTTGAATGCCCTGAATCACCGCTCCGTATAAGTTGGTGGAGTTATCAGAACTCATTTGTGCATTTATTCTATCTATGGCAGCTTTAAGCGTGGCGCTATTATTAGAAGAAGCCTGCAGTTGCTTAATATTGGCGGCTCCATCGAACCACCAAATTTCCATTTTAATGGCCTGAGCAGATGGCGATCCTTCAGCAGGAACCACTTCATCGATAAAGCTCTTAGCTGCCGACTTGAGGCCGCTTAAATTCTCTCCACCCAGCACACTACCACTAAGGTCTAGCAGCAGAGTAATATGGTAATCGAACACCTGTTCATTGGGCTGAATTTTGCGCGTAGCTTCGAACTCAGAAATCTGCGCCCCATTTTCAAAAATGGTAAAGTCACTCTCTTTTAAGCCCGCCACGCCATTACCGGCATTGTCTTGTACTCTAAAGAACACCGATACGTTGGAGGGGAGGTTGACAAACTGATCTTCAATAGTTACCATCAGGCCCGTGTCAGTGTCGTCTTTGTTGCCACAGCCGAGTAATATCATGAACATACCAAGGGCTAGGGTAGATATTTTAAGGATTGAGTTTTTCATCTTCTTAGGTTAGTGGTTTATCGCAAGAACTGAGAAACTAATAGCCGTATTGTGTCGTTGACGGCATAAATCATTTATTTTTGCGGGCAGATTAAAATCAGCAATATGAAGACAACTACCACGTTACTAGGAGATTATGAGTTTGAGTCGGTAAACCCCAACGGAAATAAAGTGCTGTTGGACATGCGACCTGCCGAAGAAAAGCAGGGGCAATCACCTACCGAACTGTTACTATCGGCTCTATCGGGTTGTGCTTCAGTAGATTTGGTTCAGATGCTTAAGAAACGCAAACGGACTGTAAATGGCCTTAAAGTAGAGGCGGAGGGAACCCGAAGAGAAGAGCATCCCAGAGCGTTTACTCATATTAAGCTTACCTTTATTCTCCAGTCGCCCGATGCTACCCAGGAGGAATTTGAAAAACTGGGTCATATGGCAGCTACAAAGTACTGCTCCGTAGCAGGCACACTCAACTGTCAGGTAGACCACTTCTTTGAAATCGTAAGGGATTAAGCTTTGGCTTTTTCTAAGCCGGGCTTTGCCAAGCCGTACTCTATAAGTTGAGCCAATAGGTGACCTTAATAACCAATGCCCGGTTTTTATTTCTGAAATCGTCAGGGAAGTAATTATCGGTATAGGCTATAAACACGTCAGAAACCGGCTTAAAGCGCCATTGAATTCTGGAGTTTATGTTCAGGTTATCGATCTGATTGTTGTATTGAATAAAGGTTGTCCAAAAAAGCTTTTTGGTAAAAGTAATATCGAACCTTGGGCCTATCAGAAACAGATCTGCACTACCGTAGGGTTCGGGTAGTCTAATACGGTTGTAGTTAAAATTCATGGTTACAAGCCCGTAAGGTAAAACCCGGTAATTAAGGTTTCCACCAAGCCCTAGCCTGTTTCCATTATAGTAGCCTCCGGCATTGGCAAATACTGTCAGATAAAATGGCTTTCGGGTATCTCCAGAAAAGAAGGCCTCCACATTGGTATACTCGTAGTCAGTATCGGCCGGTAACCTTTCATTATTATTTCGGGTGGGGTCAAAAGCTCTAAAAAGATAAATGTAGCTTCGATTTACAGAAAGCCTGATGTTGCTGGTGTTCAACATGGCCAGTTCCAGTCCTAATGAAACTTGCGAGTCTGTGGTGCCATTGGTGTCGTTGGTATAAACCTCCGTTTCAATACCGGGACTAATGCGTTGAATAGCTCCTGAGTTGGGATAGAAATTCTTTCGGAGACTCAGAGCGCCACGCTCGTAATTGTTTCGTCTGGCAAAGCCGACTTCCGGATTGTATCCGTTGCCCACCTTTTGAGCCAAACCTTCAATTTGCCAGTTAATGGTAGAGTAGAGCAGGTTGGCCGAAGCCGCAAACGAGTTTTGTGAATCATCTTTTTCGAAAGTTCTGTGATAAAAGAATTTTCCGTTCAGTGAATTATCGGCCGATGCCAGATTGTAATCCAGGCCAACCACGCGATTGAACTGATTGAAGCTTGTGTTGCTCTTATTGGCAAGGTCTTGTTTGTTCACAAAAATGAGCCCTACGTTAGAGCGATTAAAAACCTTGCGCTGAAGGGCCGTAACCGTATAATTAATCTGAGGAAGGTCAATGTCGTTGATAGCAGCAGCTTGCATATTGAGCACCCCCAGCCTCCAGTTATTGTTGAGCTTGCCACTTAGACGCGCACCAAAGTTTATCTTGTTTTGCACATTTACCCCAGTATTTTCATCGCGGCTTACACCTATTCTTCTGGAGAAAAAAGGCCTGAGTCCATCGGCACCAAACTCTGAAAATAAGTCAGCGTTTTCCAGAAAAAACTGTCTTCGCTCCGGAAAAAATATTTCGAACCTGTCCAGGTTGGTCACTTGCCGATCTACCTCTACCTGAGAAAAATCGGGGTTTACCGTTATATCCAGATTAAGTGCAGGGCCCAGAGCCACTTTTGCGTCAAATCCGGCATCAAAGCTCGATTCAGTACTTCGCGGTATTTGTTGCTGATCATCGCGGTTTAAATACCCTCCTTCCTTGATGGTGTTGCCCGATACATAAGGGATAACCGAAACATTGGCTCCCGGTTTTTTGGGGGCTTTATCCCAAACGAGTTTGCCTGTGTGAGCCAATGAATACAGGGCAAAATTACGCGGTACAGGGTTCCATATACTCCGCTCACCAGTGTGCGAGTCTATTCTGTATGAGTTGATGTTCCAAACCAGATTTCCTTCTTTGTACCGTATGCTTTTAAAGGGAATGGCCATCTCTACCATCCAATACCCCTCGTGTTGAGTAGCTTCACCATACCATTTGTTTTCCCAATCGAGCGAGAGGTTGCCCCGCTGGGCTCCACCATTCGAAACCAACCCTTCACGTCTAACTCCAAAGGGGTTAATGCCAAACTGAAAGGCATTGGTCAAATCATCGAACGTATCGAAAGCAATGGTGAACATATCATTGCCTGCTCCGCGAAAATCTCTTCTAAGCGAAGGGGTTACATAAGTGGCATCATCCGGAGCATACAGCTTGGCTCCTACATAAATAAAGCGGTCGTCATAGGTAAACATTAGCTCGGTTTGCGAAGAGGCCCGATTGGTATCGGTAGGGAAATTCAGCCAATAGTCACTACCTTTTTCGGCCTGAGTCCAGCTGTCTTCATTGAGCAAACCATCTATTTTTATGGGGTCTATAGCCTCTTTTATGTGAATGGTTTTAGGTTCCTGCCCCAAGAGTATTTTTGAGAAAATGAGCAGTATAAATGTGGTAATTACTAGTTTAGACATAGAAAAAATTAGCTCAACATTAAGACATGCCAACGAAAACTGAAAGTTAGTTTTCACGTTTCTGATGAGCGGCTTAACATTTTGTTTTTTGATTGTTTTACTTCGACCTTCACTTGCATGAGAGTAGTAAGAGAATTTTTAGATAAACCATGTAAAGTGACCGTGTTTTCGTGGAATGGTAAGTATATCATTAAACTGGAGCATGGCCCATTTGAGCAGACCTTTAAAGTGAGTGAGTTTGATATGTTGGAAGAAGAGATTGAAGGCTTGTTGAATGATGATTTTTTTAACGATGCAATGAATCGGTTCGATGCAATGGGCCGTTCATTAAAAAATGCCTTGAATGCTTAATTTCGGCATCCATTGTAGTTTACACCTTAACCCAATATGATTTTTGCCCTAATCCTTTCAGGAGCAGTCATTATTGTTTTGGCCATACTTCTTTTTCGCCAAATCAGGGAGAAGAAGAAAATGATGATTGAGCGCAACCTGAATCAGAGACAAAAGGCTGCGCTTAAGCAATCGCTGGAGATGCTTATGGAGCATTCTTCAGACTTTTATTTTCGTTACAATCGGCAGGGGTATGTCAACTACGCTTCCAGCAATGTGGAACGTCTGTTAGGTTATGCCAAAAGCGATGGCGATGTGCATTTCAAAGACCTGATCACCGATAATCCCATTAATCAAACCGTTTTCAGGCATATCGATGACTTATTCAAGCTCAACTTCGACATTATAAAGCCCTACTTTCTGGAGATCTACGACAATTATGGAGATCGGCACATGCTTGAAATTTTTGAAACTCCTCATATCGATGATCATGGCAATGTAAGCTATGTAAACGCTATTGCGCGAGACCTCACGGGCATGTATAAGGCCGAAATGGGGCTTAAGGAAAGCGAAAGACAACAATCGCTAATTCTCGATGCCATTCCCGATCCCATGTTCATGATTGACAGAGAGCTACGCTACATGGATTATAAAATTGGCAATGAGGAAGATTTGTGGTACAGGCCCAGTGAGTTTTTGGGTAAACGCATTCGCGATGTAATTCCCAGTCCGCTCAATTATGCTTTTGAAGAAGCCTGCCAGAAAGCTTTTGACTCCGGGAAATTGCAAACCCTTGAATACGATTTTGGCGAAGGCGAATCGCAGCGTTTTTTCGAAGGCCGGGTCATTAAACTCAATGAGAGCCGTCTACTGGTTATTTCGCGCGATATATCTTCTAGCAAAAGGCTGGAGAAAGAGCTCCGAAAGGCTAAAGAGGCTGCAGAATCGGCCGCTCAGGCAAAGAGTAACTTTTTGGCTACCATGAGCCACGAAATCCGAACCCCCATGAATGGGGTGGTAGGGATGATAAGCCTGCTTTCGGAAACTGAAATGAGCGAAGAGCAAAAAGAGTATGTGGAAACCATACAGGCTAGCAGCGATACCCTGCTTAGAATTATCAACGATATTCTGGACTATTCCAGAATAGAATCGGGCAAGCTGGCTTTTGAAGAAAACCTGTTTTACCTCAAAAAAGTGATTGATGATTCCATAGGGTTGGTAAGGTTCGAAGCCAGAAAAAAAGGGATAATTATCAACTCCATGGTCGATGAGAGCGTGCCTAATTTCATCAGAACAGACAGAGGCAGGTTGCGTCAGATTTTGCTAAACCTGCTATCCAATGCGGTAAAGTTCACAGAGCACGGTTCCATCATTCTTTCGGTTCAGGCACTGGAAACGACCGAGAGGCATGTAGAGCTTCTGTTTAAGGTGAAGGATACAGGTATTGGTATTCCGCAAAACAAATTGAACAACCTCTTCAAAGAGTTTACACAGGTCGATTCTTCACATTCCCGCAAATTTGGAGGAACAGGCCTAGGTTTGGCCATAGTCAAGCGTTTGGTAAAAATGCTTCATGGTAAAGTTACTGTGGAGAGCGAAGTGGGAGTGGGTACTACCTTTTCTTTTTCCATCAGGGCCAAGTTGGCCGGTAAGGTTTCGGCCAAAGAGCAAATGGAAAACCCCGATGTGAAAATGGTTGAATCTACCGAAGAGTATATTGCTGAAGATTACCCATTACAAATTCTACTGGCCGAAGACAATGCCATAAACCGTAAGCTCTCCATGCTGTTTATGGAGCGTATGGGCTATATACCCGATGTGGCTACCGATGGCCTGGAGGTAATCAAAAAAGTAAAGGAGAAAAAATACGACCTGATTCTTCTGGATATAGCCATGCCTAAAATGGATGGTTATCAGGTGGTTGAGATAATCAACAATCTGGACGAAGAGCAAAGACCTCTAATCATAGGAGTTTCGGCCAACGCTTTTAAAGGAGATATTGAGCGTGCTTTGGCAGCCGGTATGACCGCCTACCTGGTTAAACCCATTAAATTCAACGATCTCAGAGAAAAACTCATTGAAGGTTACAAGGTGATTCAAGAGGCAAAAGCTTAATTTTGCCGCATGAATTATTTCGTCACGGCCATTGGTACCGACAGTGGTAAGACATTGGTGTCGGCCATTCTGACCGAAGCCTTGCAAGCCGACTACTGGAAGCCTATACAGGCCGGATTACCTGCAGATACAGACCGGGTGAAGGAGTTAGTGAAGAATAACAAAAGCCGGTTTCATCAGGAGACCTTTCAATTAAAAACTCCGGCATCGCCTCATGCGGCAGCCCAGTTCGAACATTTGGAAATTGAACTGACGGACTTTATGCTACCAGGCGTAAATAACCGACTGGTGGTGGAAGGAGCGGGAGGAGTATTGGTACCCATTAATCAGCAAAATTTTGTAATTGAGTTGGCCAGGCAGTTAGATCTGGAAATAATTTTGGTGGCCAATCTCTATCTAGGGAGCATCAACCATACCTTGCTTACGGCCGATTTTCTGAAAAGGAATAACTACAAAGTGAAGGGCTTAATTTTTAATGGAGAGAGCAACCCTGAAAGTGAGCAAATTATAGAAAAACACACCGGTTGGCCGGTGTTGCTTCGCCTGCCAAAGTTGGGTTTAATTAATGAAGAAACGGTAAGCTACTGGGCCGAACAACTGAAGATGAATTGGTATGAATGATTGGCTAAGCAGAGATAGAGAGAGCATATGGCACCCGTTTACACCCCTCAAGGGTATGACCCGCCCGGAGATGTTGGAAAAGGCCGAAGGTGTTTACTTATACACCCATGAGGGTAAAAAGATTATGGATGTGATATCGTCATGGTGGGTCAATTTGCATGGTCATAGCCATCCATACCTGGCAAAAGCCATTGCCCGACAGGCAGAGCAGTTGGAGCATGTAATTTTTGCCGGGTTTACCCATGAACCTGCCATTCGGTTGGCTGAGCGTTTGTTGGATATACTGCCTCAAAATCAGTCGAAAATCTTCTTCTCAGACAATGGAAGCACAGCCACAGAGGTGGGCATTAAAATGGCCTTTCAGTTTTTCTACAATCAGGGAATTGAAAAGAAGAAAATAATAGCCATAGATGGTGCCTACCATGGCGATACATTCGGGGCAATGTCAGTAGGAGACAGGGGCGCCTTTACAGCTCCTTTCGATCCATATTTGTTCGATGTGGAGTTTATTGACTTTCCGGACCAAGACAGCGAAGACCAAGTGTTGCAACAGTTTGAATTGTTGGTGGCCGGGGGAGAGGTGGCTGCTTTTATCTTCGAACCTTTGGTACAGGGAGCTTCAGGCATGCGCTTCTACAGCGAGCGGTGGTTGAATAGCGCCATGGAAATAGCACAGCGCCATGGGGTGGTGTGTATTGCCGATGAGGTAATGACGGGGTTCGGCCGATTGGGGAGCTTGTTTGCGGCCGATCGTTTGCAGCACAAGCCTGATATCATATGCCTGTCTAAAGGAC
This sequence comes from Roseivirga sp. UBA1976, assembly GCF_002336325.1. Lineage (NCBI taxonomy): Bacteria > Pseudomonadati > Bacteroidota > Cytophagia > Cytophagales > Roseivirgaceae > Roseivirga > Roseivirga sp. UBA1976. The sequence continues at coordinate 7,296 of NZ_DDDQ01000025.1, forward strand.
TGACCGGTGGAGTATTGCCCATGGGAGTAACCTCTTGTACCCAGGCCATTCAGGAGGCCTACAAGAGCGATGATCTCATGAAAACATTTTTTCATGGACACTCTTTTACGGGCAACCCAATAATTTGTGCGGTAGCCAACGCTTCGCTAGACTTGCTCTTAACTCCGGAGTGTGAAGCCAACCGCCAACGAATAGCCCAAAAGCATCAGGAGTTTATGCACCGAATTAAGGGGCACAGCATGGTAAGAAATGCCCGAACCATAGGCACCATTCTGGCCTTCGACTTAAACACAGAAAGAGACAGCTCTTATTTTAATGAGGCGAGGCATCACCTTTATCCTTACTTTATAGAAAAGGGTTTACTCATCAGACCGTTAGGCAATGTTATTTACCTTATTCCTCCATACATTATTACCAACGATGAGCTGGATAGGGTATATGAAACTATTGCTGAGTTTCTGGAGCTATACCCCACGTTGAAATCAAGGATTTGAGTTGTCTATAATTCCTTTTACATAGATGCCGTCATCTTCCAAAAAGTATTCCTCTTCTGTATAGTTGCCGGAAACAGCGGTCATTTTAAAGGAAAGGTGCCAGCTTCCGTTGTTACGCTTTTTGCCCGTAACCTCTACCGAATTAAAACGGAAAGCTTCAAAACCACAGTAGCAGGAGCGAGTATAATAAACTTCAATGTCTGAGCCTTCGCCAATATCGTTGGTATCGAATTCAAACGCTGTTAAATTTTTTGGTACCTCAACCCAAAAAACTTCGGCCACCTCATCATCAGCAATATCCGGATCATCGGGGTGAACAATTACAAACCTGAAAACTATTTTGTTGCCGGGAGTCCAGTTTACATACATACCCACATTTTCTTCAGGAGGGCTCACTTCCGATTGCTCATAAAAATAGCGAGTTACGCTTCCCGGATTTTCACTATTACAGGCTGCCAAAAGCAAAACAGAGAGTAGACCAAACAGCTTCTTCATGGCTTTCTTTTTTTGTTTGTTGACACCCTTTGAAGCTTTTGGGTTGTAAAGCAAGCAAACATTTAATGGCCGAAGTAGCTCGGCAGGTTGTCTAAAATGTCTTTAGACATTTCGTCTATGTTAAAGTCAGGTTGCCAGTTCCAGTCTGCTCTTGCCGCAGAGTCGTCAATGCTATTGGGCCATGAGTCGGCAATTTTCTGACGAAAATCAGGAGCATATTGAATGGCAAATTCAGGAATAAACTTGCGAATAGAATCTGCCAATTGAGCAGGAGTAAATGAAAAGGCCGAAACGTTATAGCTCGATCTTACTTTTACCTGCTCTGCCGGTGCTTCCATAAGGCCTATGGTAGCTTTAATGGCATCGGGCATATACATCATGGGCAATGCGGTGTTTTCAGACAAGAAACATTTGAATGTTTCGCCAGCCAACGCCTTATGGTAAATGTCTACCGCATAGTCGGTTGTACCACCACCGGGCAAAGACTTGTAGCCAATGAGTCCGGGGTATCGCAACGACCGAACATCTACTCCATATTTCTGAAAATAATACTCGCACCAACGCTCACCGGCCTGCTTGCTAATTCCATACACCGTATTGGGATCCATTACGGTATGTTGGGGAGTCATGTCTACCGGGGTAGAAGGTCCAAAAACAGCAATTGAACTTGGCCAGTACACTTTCTTTAGGCCCTTCTCTTTGGCCAGATCAAGTACATTCAACAGGCCGCTCATATTCAGGTTCCAGGCCCACTGTGGGTTTTCTTCGCCTTTGGCACTGAGTATGGCGGCCAGATGATAGACCTGCGTAATCTGGTGTTTGTCAGTAATTTCGCCCAGTTGCTGGGCATTCATTACGTCTAGTTTTTCGAAAGGAAGATGTTTTATGGATGCGCTTGGAGAAGAAATGTCTGAAGCCACCACATTGTTTTCACCAAACATTTCGGCCAACGTCAACGTGAGTTCTGAACCTAATTGCCCGCTGGCACCTATCACCAATACTTTATCCATTTCTATTTTTCGTTTGCGCTGCAATATTAATTAATAGGTATAAGATGCAAAACGTTTGCATGACCAAAGGTGATTGGAATCTGCTGTGTATATTTGGCCAACCATGGAACATCCGGATTTTAAAACCTACCTGAAACAGAAAAAGATAGACCCTAAATCTTTTGCTTCTGCCGAAATGGAAAGGTTTATGGAGCTCAAGAAAGTGTTCGATCTGGTACATCCTAATAGTTTCACGGCACAAAAATTATTTCTTATCAATGCCATAAGAAGAAAATATCCTTTGCAGGAGGAGAAGGAAGTTGCCGTAGCCAGAAAGCCCATGGCCAAACCAAAGATTGTAAAACCTAAAACGAATTAATATGTACAACACCCTCAAACCTAAGCTCGAGGCAGAGCTGGAATCGATAAAGGAAGCAGGACTGTTTAAGAAAGAAAGAATTATTGTTACTCCTCAGGCGGCCGACATAAAAACGGCCGATGGTCGGGAGGTGATTAACTTCTGTGCTAACAACTACCTGGGGCTTTCTTCTCACCCCAAAGTGGTTGAAGCCGCCAAAAAAGCCATCGACACCCATGGGTTCGGAATGTCATCGGTGCGTTTTATCTGTGGTACTCAAGACATTCACAAGGAGTTGGAGAAAAAGATATCTGAGTTTTTGGGTACTGAGGATACTATCCTTTACGCTGCCGCTTTCGATGCTAATGGTGGTGTGTTCGAGCCTCTGCTGGGGCCTGAAGATGCCATTATCTCGGATGCTCTAAACCATGCTTCGATTATAGATGGTGTGAGGTTGTGTAAGGCAATGCGTTTCCGCTATCAGCACAACGATATGGCCGACCTGGAAAAGCAACTACAACAGGCCAAAGATCAGGGAGCCAAAGAAATGGTTATTGTAACCGATGGGGTGTTCTCTATGGACGGTACCATTGCGCAATTGGATAAAATTTGTGATTTGGCCGATAAATATGGGGCGTTGGTAATGACAGACGAGTGTCACTCTACCGGATTTATGGGAAAAACAGGTCGTGGAGTTCACGAATATAGAAACTGCATGGATCGGGTAGATATTATTACCGGTACGTTAGGTAAAGCTCTTGGCGGTGCCAGTGGAGGTTTTACTTCCGGAAAGAAGGAGATCATTGAAATTCTAAGACAGCGATCGCGCCCTTATTTGTTTTCTAATACCTTGGCACCTTCTATCGTGGGGGCTTCAATAGCCGTATTCGATATGCTCTCAGAGACTACCGAGCTCAGAGACAAGCTGGAAGAAAACACCAAGTATTTCAGAGAGAAAATGACGGCTGCCGGTTTCGATATAAAGCCGGGCGAACACGCCATTGTTCCGGTAATGCTCTACGATGCTCCCCTGGCACAGAAAATGGCCGATGCACTGCTAGAAAAAGGTATTTATGTGATAGGCTTCTTCTATCCGGTTGTGCCTAAAGGACAAGCGCGTATTAGGGTTCAGGTTTCTGCAGGGCATGAACGACACCATTTGGACAAAGCCATAGCAGCCTTTACGGAGGTAGGAAAGGAGCTTGGAGTAATTTAAGAGACTAAAACATTATAGTCTGGCAAAGCTTAACTGCCCGGAGGTACCCAGTATCACCGGGCAGTCTTTTTTAAGGCGTTTCTGAAGAAATAGCTATTTTATGAAATGATTCAGAACCCCCTCTACATACTCACCGTGCTGTGTGGTTTGATTTTTATCAGTGAATGGCTCACTAAAAATACCTTCTTAAAACACCTTAGCGGTCCGTTGCTGGTTATTATTCTGGGAGCATTGCTGGCCAATCTGGGGCTTATCCCTTCGGCTTCTAATGCAAGTCCGGTGTACGATTCTATTTTTAAGTACGTGGCTCCTGCCAGTATTTTTTACCTGTTACTGGGGGTAAACCTAAAGGAACTAAAGAAAGCAGGCTTGCCCATGCTGTTGGCTTTTGTGCTGGGTGCGGCAGGAACTACCCTGGGAGTATTGGTTTCTCTCAACCTTATAGATTATCAGGAGGTTTTTGGGAAGAATTATGCCGCTATTGCGGGAATGATGACCGGGACATATACCGGAGGGAGTGCCAACTTCAATGCAGTAGCTCTGCACTATGATGTGGTAAGGGAAGGAGCTATATATACCGGTATTGTGGTAGCCGATAATATTGTAACCGCCCTCTGGATGCTCGTAACCCTTAGTTTGCCGGCCCTAATGGCTCGGTGGAAACCACATAAACCCTTGCAAATGAATTTGAGGGGAGATATAGACCAGTATACTGAGCGAGAACATGTGGGGCCACTACGGCTCGGTTTAATGCTTTTTATTGGCCTGGCGGCTATGTTGCTGTCCAACCAGTTGGCCGAGCTCTCCGGTGTGCCATCTGTGTTAGTACTTACTACAATAGCCCTCGTCTTGGCCCAACTAAAAGTCATTCAGCAGATTCCCGGAGCAAAGTTACTGGGAATGTTTGCCGTATATCTTTTTCTGGTTGTTGTAGGGGCTTTTTGCGAACTCACCGCATTGGTGCAAGTAGGAGAGCATGCTGTCAGTATTTTGTTGTTTACGGTGGTCATTGTTCTGGTGCATGGCCTCTTTCTAATACTCATGGGGTTAGTGCTTAGAACAGATTGGTGCGTAATAGCCATAGCTTCACAAGCCAATATTGGTGGTGCCAGTACGGCCCTGGCTCTGGCTAAGAGCTTTAAGCGAAACGATTTGCTGCTACCGGCTATCTTAGCAGGATCCCTGGGCACAGGGCTGGGCACTTATTTGGGCTTTTTAGTGGCAGGGCTGGTTTAAAACCGGTGGTTACTCTATAATCTCAAATATCATTCGAATGCCAACAGCTGTGGAGGGACCTTCGTAGGTAAACGACCGGGTAAAGACTTTGCCGGTGTTGGGGTCGCTCCAGCTGCCTCCCATAGCTACTCCTTTTGTAGAAGTCATCTCAGCCACATTGCCAAACACATTGAAAAAACCAATGTCTTCGGCCGATTGGTGATACACCGGTTTCAGATGTTTGCTGGAATTCATTAGATCACTTTTAGAAAGCTTAAAAGAAGACTCATTGGTTTTGGCAATTTTCGCTAACTGTTTGAGCATTCGTTTGTCCTGAATTAGAAAGCGAATTCGTGCCCATTCATTTTCGGTGGGTAGCCTGAACTTAAACTTCTTTGGAAAAGCCTCTCGCTCATTTTTGCTCAGTTCATTCAGGTATTTTTCCATAGCCTCAGTACGCCATTCTGCAAAACTAACCGCTTGTTCAAAGCTAATGCCCATTATGGGCATTAGAGCCAGGTCGTCTGAACCAATGAATTTATTTTTGAGTTCTTCGGCCGTGGTACCTTCAAAAACCGTGGTCCAGAGTTCATAGTCGGGTTCTGCGGCCATAAACTCATCGCTGTCCCTGCCATAGGTCTCGGCTAGTGAGGCCATATAGTCTTTGTACACAAACGCGGGTACCTCAGAAATATCGATGCACAGTCTGGAATTAATAGGTAACGTGTTAGAAGCGCAGAGATATTCAGTGTCTTGCTTACCACAGTTGTAGCAGCTGGTGTCGGGGGCCTTAAAAAATACCAGAAAAGGTAGTAGCCAAAGAATATAAGCTTTCATGAACAGGACTTAAACAACTGTTGAATTTATGCTATTCAGTGAATAATAGAAAATCACTGTTCTTCATGCTCAAAAAGAGCGAAGACTGCCCCAGCCGGATCTTTAATGAAACAGTATTTACCGTATCCGGGCATATGCTTTACTTCTGTAAGCAATTGGCCACCATTAGAGGCAACCGCTTTAGTGCTTTCATCTATATTTTCTACATTGATGTAGAGCATCCATTGTGATGGAATATGCGCATTTGGGCCTTTTTTATGACATATGCCTGTTTTAGGTTCACCATCCAGCGTCATGTTATAATCGTTATAGTCGCCCATCGATACGGGCTGCGGCTCCCAACCTACTACCTTAGCATAAAAATCTTTTACTTCTTCGGCATTTTCTACTGTAAGGTCGAACCAGCCTATGTGTCCGGCTTTTTTATTCATGGTTTTTTCTTTTCAAGTTAACCATCTTTAGCCCGGTACAGATCATACTTTGGTATGAATTTGTGAGTGAGGTGTCTGATCTAATGACTACCAGCCCATTCTTTCTTTTAGCCGTAGTATGTGATGCAGGTGATGTTCGCTATGCCAGGCGTAGAGGCCTATAACTTCCTTTAA
>NZ_DDDQ01000035.1:0-8705 GCF_002336325.1 Roseivirga sp. UBA1976
GAAAACACTACTGATTTTAACATCAACGATCGTATACTCAACCAACTGAAATCGGATTTACAAGAACTTATATTGCCGGATACCCGCGTAGAAATAGATAGGGTATGGACCGGGATAATGGCATTTGGCCCTAATAAGAAGCCCATTGTTGAGCGGGTATCTCCAAGGATCACTATGGGAGTACGGCTCGGAGGTATGGGGGTTGCCATTGGCAGCAAAATTGGCCAGCAGCTTGCGGAAATCGTCTGCCAATAATTAAATATTTGCTATCTTCAACGCTTACCTATAAGACGTATGAGTTACCAATATCAGAAGCCGTCTCTTTTTCAGGCATTTATACCCATAATTTTTCTGGTTGCCGTATTGGGAGTCAATGTGGCCATATTTGGAGATTCTTCTCTGGACGGATCGAATCAAATTATTTTAATTCTTTCGGCCGGAGTGGCTGCTCTTGTAGCTCTCAAGCTAGGCATGAAGTGGGAGGCCATTCAAAACGGAATAGTCAAGAGCATTAGCTCGGCCATGGCCTCGATTATAATTTTGCTCCTTATAGGTTCATTGGCTGGCACCTGGTTACTTTCGGGCATTGTACCGGCCATGATTTACTATGGTCTTCAAATCCTGAACCCAACATTTTTTCTGGTTGCGGCTTGCATTGTTTGTTCTATAGTGTCTGTGGCTACGGGTAGTTCCTGGACAACGGCCGCTACGGTTGGTATAGCCCTGATTGGAATTGGCAAGGCTCTTGGTTTACATGAAGGTATGGTGGCCGGAGCGGTTCTTTCAGGGGCCTATTTTGGCGATAAAATGTCTCCACTTTCCGACACTACCAACCTGGCTCCGGCCATGGCAGGAACCGATTTGTTTACACACATTCGGTACATGACTTACACCACTGTGCCATCTATTATTATCGCCTTAATACTGTTCCTTATTCTTGGTTTCACCCACGGTGGAAACGGAGACATTGGAGAAACAGAAGCTATACTCTCGGCCATTTCCAGCCAGTTCAATATAAACGGCTGGTTGTTTTTGGTTCCCCTCGTAGTAGTGATCTTAATTGTAAAGAAGATGCCGGCTATTCCGGCCATTCTTATTGGGGCCTTGCTGGGAGCAGTTTTTGCGCTCGTGTTTCAACCGGAAATGGTCAAGACAGTTTCCGGATGGGAAGGCAGCAGTGTGGAAATGAGCTTTGTGGGCATAATGAAGTCGCTTTATGGTGAAATAGCCATAGTAACAGGCAATGCCACAGTGGATGATCTCTTAAAGTCAGGAGGTATGGCCGGTATGCTTAAAACTGTATGGCTTATTCTTTCGGCCATGATTTTTGGCGGTGTAATGGAGGCCAGTGGTCTGCTCAAACGTATTGCCGAAGCGGTAATTTCTAAGGTAGAATCAACCGGCTCGTTAGTGGCTTCTACGGCCGTGACTACCATTTTCTTTAACGGAACAGCCTCAGATCAATATTTAGCCATTGTGGTGCCCGGCAGAATGTATGCCGATATCTACCGGAAGAAGGGATTGGCCCCGGAAAACCTAAGTAGAACGTTGGAAGATTCCGGTACGGTTACCTCAGTGCTCATTCCATGGAATACCTGCGGTGCTTATCATTCAAAAGTGTTGGGGGTAGCCACAGGGGCCTACTTGTGGTTTGCTTTCTTCAATATTATAAGCCCCATAATGACTATAATTTACGCATACTTTAACATCAAAATCAGAAAAATTAAACCTTCAGAAACACCGGCATAGATAAGCTTCCATATGATGTTTCCACTATCCATTAGCAAAGACGAGGTGATGCAGTTTCCCTTACGACACTATGAGGGGAAAATTGTGGTAGCCGCTACAGAAGAACAGATTGAAGAAGCCATGCGGGAAATTAACCAACATGGGGTAGTGGGGTTTGATACAGAGGCCAAACCTACTTTTAAAAAGGGGCAAGTAAGAAATATTGGTCTTATTCAGGTGGCTACAGAGCAAAAGGTATATCTGCTTAGAACCCATCAATTGGGTATAATGGATAGTGTGCACCATTTTCTGGAAAATGACGAAATACTCAAGGTAGGCATAGGACTAAAAGATGATTATAACTTGCTGGATCGTTTGCGGCCTTTTGAGCCAGCCGGTTTCTTAGACCTCAACGATACATTCGAAGAGTTGGGGGCCGAAAATATAGGAGCCAGAAACCTGGCCGCAATGATTTTGGAAATTAGAATATCAAAATCGGCTCAAACCTCTAACTGGGAGGTAGACCAGCTCACTAAAAAGCAACTTCTGTATGCTGCCACCGATGCCTGGATATGCCTTGAAATATATAAGAAGCTCGATGGTTGGGGCTATCTTTAAACTACCAACGGCCGGCATAGGCTAAAGACTCTCCCGTGATGTTCTGCAAACAAGCTCTTTTCAGTTGAATAATTTGTCTGAGGTGTATGTAGTCATGTGCCACCCAGTTCGCCAGTATGTTTCGGGCTGTCATTTGACCATACTCAGGATGAACAAGGTGTGCCTCCCAGTCTGTTGGTACTAATTTCCTGAGCCACTCTACCGATTGCTCTCTCTCCTTTGCCCATTCATTTAATTTTTGGGTGAAATGTTGAGTGGCGTAGCTTTTTTCAGTAACCCAGGCCTCCGGATCGATTGGTAGAAAAGGAAACTGATTAGGGTCTAAAGCTACCTGTATCCTGTACTTAAAATCATGTTTTTCCTCATCGGCCAAATGGCAAATAATTTCCAGCAGGTTCCAACGGCCGGGTTCCGGCTTCCAGCTGAATATGTGGGGCGGAGTTTTTTCAAGCAGGCTTAAAAAGACTTCCTTATTATCAGCGAGCTGGTTAATTAGCCAGTCGGTTTGTATGTTTTTTTCAGCTTCGTGCATTCTTTTTGTTTAAAGTATGTCATTCCACCAAAACCTACAACAAAATGCAACAACTCAAATCGATCCTTACCCTTCTTGCCCTGACTTTTACCATTACCTTCACTCAGGCTCAGGAGCGAATAGAAAAGACTTTTACAGGTATTAAATCCATTCGGCTGACAACAGCTTCCGGTAATGGCACCATTAAAAAAGGCAGCGGAAATGAGGTGAAAGTGACTGTGGAATATACTTATGATAAAGAGGACTATGAACCGGAATTTGAACAGAATGGCGACCGCCTGACTATTAAGGAAGAATTTAGGAGAAGCCGTTGGACTCGCGGTTACTCTGAATGGACGCTTGAGATTCCGGATGGTCTTGAGCTTGATTTTAAGACAGGGTCTGGAAATATTGAAGTAAACGGGCTGACTGTGGAGCTTCGTACTAATACGGGGTCCGGAAATATTCGATTGGATGATGTGCGAGGCGATGTTCATGCCAACACCGGCTCGGGAAATATTTCGCTAAGAGCCGTTGATGGTGCTATGGACGTGAATACAGGTTCAGGCTCCATTAGGATAGATCGTGCCAAGGGGAATACAGACCTGAATACTGGCAGTGGTAACGTGAGAGCCAATGGAATTGAGGGCGGCCTTAGAATTAACACCGGCAGTGGCAATATTGAAGTAGATGAAGCCAAAATTCGTGGAAACTCTTCGCTCAATACAGGTTCTGGCAATGTAGAAGTAACTCTGGCAGGAGAACTGGACTACGACTTGTCTTTAAACACCGGCTCAGGGAATGCCATGCTCAATTTTAATGGCCATGAAATAGCGGGGGAATTTTATATGAGGGCTAATGATGAAGATGATATTAGCGCACCTTTCCGTTTCGACAGGTCGTATGAAGACGATCGTGGTTCTAACTGGAGGGGGAGAAACAAGGGGCATATCAAAGAAGCCAAAATTGGGAATAAGACCATCAGAATTCGTATTAGTACGGGTTCAGGAAGGGCTGTAGTAAGAAAATAGCAGGTCATTGTAACGAATAGCTATTTATTCAGTCTCTAAAACAACCATAACTCTCAGGTCAAATGCTCAAAAACTTTATAGTGGTTGCGCTGCGCAACCTTAAGAAAAACTCGCTCTATTCGGTAATCAATATCTCCGGGCTTTCTGTAGGTATTGCTTGCAGTATGCTTATTCTGTTGTGGGTAAAAGAAGAAACTTCGTTCGATAAGTTCATTCCAAAAGTAGACAGGCTTCACCAGGTGTGGGTCAATGCCTCAATTGCCGGAGGAGTTTCTTCCTGGAATTCAGTGCCTCTGCCCACATACATGGAAATGAAATCGGCCCATGCCAAAATAGTCAACTCGGCAGTAGCCGGATGGGGAGGTAACCGATTGATAACCAACGGGGATAAGCGCATTAATATTCGTGGCTACTTTGTGAGCAACGAGTTTCTCGATATGTTCGAGTTTCCAATGGTAGAAGGAGATAGAAGCCTGGTACTGGACGATCCTTCTTCCATTGTGATTTCAGAAACATTGGCATCAACTCTTTTTCAGGAAGGAGAAAATCCGATTGGTCAGTTTGTGAAGGTCGATGATTCTAGCACTCTTCAGGTAACGGGTATCATTAAAGACGTACCCCAAAACTCATCTTTTCAGTTTCATTACCTTATTCCCTGGAAACACCGCGAGTCTATACAACAATGGGTGAGGGACAATACGGACAACTGGGGCAACTATTCTTTTCAGGTGTATGTAGAACTTGCCGGAGAAGGTGACGAGAAAGAAGTGGAGGAGGCTATAAGTGGTATTCTTACTGAAAAAGGGCAGGACGATGTGCCGCGGGAGTTCTTCCTGCACCCGATGAGCCGCTGGAGGCTGCATAGTAATTTTGAAAATGGAGTGGAAGCCGGTGGGCAACAAGAGTATGTTACTCTGTTTTCTGTAATCGCCATGTTCATATTGCTAATTGCCTGTATCAACTTTATGAACCTCGCCACAGCCCGTTCTGAAAGAAGAGCACGAGAGGTAGGCATCAGAAAGAGTCTGGGCAGCAAGCGGGGTCAACTCATTATGCAGTTTTATGGTGAGTCGTTGATCATATCGGTTATATCTTACCTGTTCGCCATTTTGCTGGTGTTGGCCTCTTTACCGGCCTATAACAATCTGGTTGATAAACGGCTTTCTATAGACTTTCAGTCGTCAGAATTCTGGCTGTTCTCGCTCGCCATCATTTTGCTCACGGGTATTATTTCCGGAAGTTATCCTTCACTATATCTTTCTTCATTTAACCCCATTAAAACACTTAAAGGCAAAGTAGCGGTGGGTAAGAATGCTAATTTGCCACGCAAAATACTGGTCATGCTTCAGTTTGGTGTTGCCATCATACTAATAGTAGGCACTATTGTTATTCTAAAACAGATAGACCTGGCCAAAAGCCGCGACATTGGCTATAGTCAGGAAGGCCTTATTACCGTATCGCTGACCGATGATATTACCAAAAACTATGAGGTAATAAAGAATGAACTGATACGAAAAAACCTCATTGTGAATATGACAAGGTCTAACAGTCGCATTACGGATATCAACTCCAACAACTTTTTGGGGTGGCCGGGAAAACCGGAGTCGGAAAAAGTAATGTTTGTAACTGTGGTGAGGGGATATGATTATGCGGAAACAATGGGAGCCAAAATGCTCTATGGCAGAGACTTCAGCAAAGAGTTTTCCAGCGATTCTTCGGCCATTATCATCAATAAAGCAGCCCTGGAATTAATGGGCCTGGAAGGAGACCCCATTGGTACTTCACTAGATCTTTGGGGCGATAAGCGTAATCTGGTAGGTGTGATCGATAATATACTTATGGGCTCTCCTTATGAAGAAGTTCGGCCTATGTTTATGATTATTGACAATTGGGGTGGATCGGCAACCCTAAGGTTGAGGCCAACAGATAATATGCAGTCTACTTTGGCGGGTGTGCAGGAGGTTTTTGAGCAATATAACCCTGCTTATCCGTTCGAATATCAGTTTGTAGATGAGGCTTTTCAACGCAAGTACACTACAATTAATCTAACCAGAAAGCTGTCTACCATCTTTGCTGCACTCACTATTTTTATAACCGGCCTGGGCTTGTTTGGCTTAGCCAGTTACATGGCCGAACAGCGCATAAAAGAAATTGGTATTCGCAAGGTTCTTGGAGCCTCGGTCACTAGCCTGGTGGGGCTCATGTCTAAAGATTTTGCCAAGCTCGTGCTCCTCTCTTTTGTGATTTCAGCTCCTTTTGCCTACTGGTTACTACATAATTATTTGCAGCGTTACACCATTAGAACAACTCTTGACTGGTGGATTTTTGCGCTTACAGGAGCTCTGGCGTTATTCTTCGCCATAGTGGTGGTGGTTAATCAGGCCAGAAGAGCTGCGTTGGCCAATCCGGCCAGTTCGCTACGAAATGAATGAGTAGCTATACTTCACATTGATATAGATAGCAGGGTGAGCTAAGGAACTCGAATTGAGGGCCTCGGCTCATTCCATTTTTTAGAGCTACCTGTTGAGAGCCCACATTGTCTATGTGAATAATGGAGACAACGCGATTGGAAATTTGCTGGTGGATAAAATATTGCTTGAGCGCAATGGCCATTTCAGAGGCCAGCCCTTGCCCCCAAAGTTCCGGAATCACCGAGTAGCCAATTTCAAACTCAGGCTTCCCTAAAATATCATCGCGCCAAATGATGCCGGCATTGCCTACCAAACGATGAGATTGCTTGTGGCAGGCAGCCAAAATACCTATGCCGGTTTCATCATAGCGTTTCATTTGCCGGTCAATCCATATTTCCGACTGCAGCTCAGGAGCCTTTTGGTCGGTAACTCCTACAAAGTGAAGGTTAGGGTTGTTTATAAAAAAGGTGGTCCATGCGGGAACATCTTCATGAGAAAGTGGCCGAAAATAAAGACGTTCAGTTTCTATTGGAAAGCTATAGGAATGCAGTTTCATGGTATCTGGTACTGAATGGCGTGGCTAAGATTTTGTAAAAGTATAACCTTGTTTTCAAACTCTTCTACTTTACTCACAATGAGTTCGGCCTCAAGACTGCATTCCATTTCAAACTCCTGTCGGGTAATCTGCATTTCAAAGTCATTAACCAGTTTCATGGCCTCGTTCATTTCTTCATATGGAAACTGAAGCTTTATGGTTTGGGTAATGAGTTTTTCTTCAATGCTGGTGTTATCAAGAGCCAGAGCGGCAGCTGTTTTATAGGCATTGATAAGTCCGCTCACCCCCAATTTAGTACCTCCAAAATAGCGAACTACAATAACCAGCGTGTTGGTGAGTTCTTTCGACCGTATTTGTCCAAGTATTGGATCTCCGGCCGAATGATTGGGCTCTCCATCATCATTTGCCCTAAACTGCGTCCCTTCATGGCCCAGAATATAGGCATAGCAATGGTGGCGGGCATCATAATAGGTTTTGCGAGTTTCTTCCAGTCTTTCTTTTACCTCATCTTCTGTTTTTACCGGAAAAGCCAGGCCTATGAATTTGCTGCCTTTTTCCTTGTATAATCCTTCGGCTGGTTGGCCTATGGTTAGAAAGCTATCCTGCATGCTACAAAGCTTTCAAAATCTCCTGATAGCTCAAAAGGAATATGACCACTAATGCCAGTCCTACCCCGATATAATTGATTCTGGAAAGTCTCTCTTTGAAGATTACAATGGCCAGGAGTGTAGAAACTATGATTATGCCAATGTTGAGAATAGGATAAACAATGGCTCCATTGTTATTAAATGCGCTTAGTCCTTTGAGTTTAAAGAAGATAGAGAAGTAATTGGGAATACCCAGGCAAATGCCACCTACCAATTCTTTCCATCCGAATTTTACGCGTTTAACAAGGCAGAACAAACTGCCTGAAACGAAGGCCGACCCGAAAATGAAGATTGGAAATATAGGCTCAACCGCTTCTTCTATGTAGTTGTGGTTGGCATAATTGATAGAGCTGTCTATAAGTCCGCCCAACACAAAAATACTCATGGGCAACAACAAGTACTTGAGCGTAATGGGCTGCATTGAACTATCACGCTTCTTCCGGCTTACCAGTGCAATGGAAACAAAAGTAAGGGCTATGCCCAGGTAGTTCCATGAGTCTAATTCGTTGACAGCATATTTAAAAACAAACAAACTGAGTATTACGGGAAAGGCAAGGCTCATTTTGCTGGCCACCGTAGCTACCGATACCCCTCTTTTCTGTGTGGTGTAGGCCATAAGAAAGAAAGAGGAAATGAAAACAATACCCAATGCCAGGGCAAAAGGAAACCAGGGAGCTGAGGGTTCAACATGTGTCTTTAGACTATTAGCCCCCACAAAAGAAACCCCAGTTACTACGCATACCCCATAGTTAACCACAATGGCCGGTAGGGTATTGACATTGAATTTACTGTATGACCTGAAGGCCATAAAAATGGCCACATTGGCAAGAATAGTGATGAGTAAATACACCATAGCCTGCGAAAATACGGAAAAACTTTGTGGCAACAGTGTTTCCCCGTGCCCTCTGGAGAGGAATAACTAAGGGCTGTATTTTGGAATTACCATTGGGTTCAATCAAATTGGGCTTGCGGCTACACCAAATAATTTTTGTAAGATTGACCATGCGCAAAAAACCTGAATGCTATGAGTTTAGTACCCGAATGGACCAAAGAGGACGACTCAATTTTCTGGAGGAGCTCAAAGACGTACCTTTTGAGGTAAAAAGAGTGTATTGGCTCACAGGAGTGCCCGAGCAACAGGTGAGGGGAGGGCATGCTCACAAAACAGGAGAACAGGTGATTGTGTGCATTCAGGGGCTGGTA
>NZ_DDDQ01000031.1:0-30666 GCF_002336325.1 Roseivirga sp. UBA1976
TTTCTATGGCCTTTGTGCTCATTGGTTATTCTTGTTATGCCGTCATTCTTATTCGTTCGCGAGCCGACCCACCTATTGACCAAAACAATCCGGAGGATGTAATGACTTTTGTTTCCTATCTGAAAAGGGAGCAGTATGGTAGCCGCCCACTCTTGCACGGACAGTACTTTAATGCTCCAATAATCGACTACATTGAAGGAGACCCTATTTATTATAAGGCCGAAGACAAGTACAAAATAGCTGACTATAAAATTGGCTATGAGTATGACCCGGAATATACAACCCTGCTACCAAGAATGTATAGTAGCTCCCCGAGCCATGAGAGAAAGTACATGGAAGTAACTGGTCTAAGACCTGGAGAAAAACCCACTTTCTCTGATAACCTGCGCTTTATGTTCCTACACCAAATTGGGCACATGTACCTGCGGTACTTCATGTTCAACTTTGCCGGTAGAGAAAGTGACATTCAGAATGCCAGTTGGCTCAAGCCTTTTGAAACCGATAAGAATGTGCCGGAGACTATAGCAAATAACAAAGGACGTAACCAGTATTACATGATTCCTCTGGTGCTGGGGCTAATAGGCTTATTCTTCCAATTTAACCGAGATCCTAAAGGGTTTTCGGCTACATTTATGCTCTTTATCCTCACCGGGGTGGCGCTGGTTATTTATCTGAACTCTCCCCCTATAGAACCTCGCGAAAGAGACTACATCTATGCCGGTTCTTACTACGCATTTGCCATGTGGATTGGCCTATCGGTGCTGGCACTGGGTAGCGCAGTAGCGAAAAAAGGAAAAAGCCTTGTAGCAGGAACCATTGCTTTGTGCATGATTGCTCCTGTAATTTTAGCTAAAGAAAACTGGGACGACCATGATCGTTCGGGACGTTACTTCTCTGTAGATTCGGCAAGAAACTTTTTGGCCTCTTGTGCCCCCAATGCCATACTCTTTACAGGTGGTGACAATGACACCTTCCCACTATGGTATGTGCAGGAGGTTGAAGGCTTCCGTACAGACGTGCGCGTGGTCGTGTTGAGCTACTATGCCACCGACTGGTATATTGACCAAACGGCCACAAAAATGAACGACTCTGAGGCCTTTCCTTACTCACTCACAATAGACAACTATCGTCAGGGCACCAACGATGTGCTCTATGTACAGGAATTACCGCAGTTTCAGGGACAGGCCATTGACCTGAGGGAATATTTGGATGTGGTGCGCAGAGATGTGCCACAATTCAAACGCACCTTTGCTTCCGGTAGCGAAGTAATGCTTATTCCGGCCGAAACCTTAACCATGCCGGTAGACACAGCTGCTGTATTGGAAAAGGGTATAATACCGGATGAACTTAAGCCCTACCTGGTAGACCGAATGTTCTTTGACTTTAAACGCAACGATAACGGTGAATTACTGTCGAGAACGGTAGACAAAGGGCAAATGATGCTTCTCGATTTAATTGTACAGAACAACTGGGAACGCCCCATTTACTTTAACTACACTTCTGTAAATGCGCTGAGCTGGAATGCCGACCCTTACCTGGTGCAGGAAGGAATGGCCTACAGACTTTTGCCGGTTCGTAAACCATCGGGTATGAGGGAGCTGGTAAACACTGAGGTGATGTATGACAATGTAATGAACAAAATGCAGTTCAGAGGACTGGACAACCCAGATGCCAATCTGAACGAAGATTACAGAGGCTTTGTACAAAATCATCGCTCTATGATTACCAGCCTGGCCGATGCGCTGGTACTAAAAGGAGACACCGCCAGAGCAAAAGAGGTGCTTGATTTTGGAATGGAAAGAATGCCGGTAGAAGCCGTGCCATACGATGTTTCTTCAATAGGTTTTGTTCAAGGCTATTTCGATGTGGGCGAAAAGGAACTTGCCGCAAAAATGGCTATGGAACTGGCCGAGCAATTCAACTCAGAGCTCAGCTACCTTCAGAACAAGCAACGATGGGGCGACTACAACTTTAGCAACAAGCTTAGAGGACTGCGCTACTTACAATTGGTATTGCAAGAAGAAGGCAAAAATGATGAAGCCAAAAGAGTAGAAGAAATGCTGAACGAGCAAAACATAAGGCTCAACATAGACCGAAGCAATTTCTAACAACATGTAAAGGCCGCCTGAAAACAGGCGGCCTTTTTTCACACACACTTGCTCGGTTATTTGCCTCTGCGAGTCTCTTCATCTCAAGACAGTACAACCGTGCCGCAATCAGTCTTCTTTGCGTGCTTTGTAGTAAATTGCAGCGTAGCACTTCGTATGCACCCAGCCATTGTAATTGCTTTTTCTGAATAACTCACGAGCCGCCTCTATGGGCTTTTTAGTTCCCATTTGCCTCATTTCTGCCTCAATGAGTTTCCAGGTTTCTTCCATTTGCTCTTGCGCCTGCTCTTCGCCCAGAGTGCGAATGAGCTGCTCGTAGCAGTCTTGTTGCAAAAACTCTGTAATGGTAGACTCAAATGGTTTGTCATTGGAGCGGAGCCTCCTTTGAGGCCATGCCTTAAACGTGTTCATGTGTGTAGTATTAACAGTCTGATCATTAGCTTTTTTGAACGGCCTTTAACCCCGCCTCGAAAATTTGCCTTACATATTCCGATGAATTTTTGGGAGGCAAACCCTCATTGACCAATCGCTTATTTTCATCCTTTACAAACTCATCCAGCCTCTGTCTTTGGTCTTCAAATAGCCTAATAACCAAAGGTTTACTCAGGTTACCATTGTGTTCTCTAACGTGCTTATTCATAGGCTTTGCTTTCCTGGGTTAAATGACACAACACATATCAAAGACCCTTTGGAGCGAACATCACTTTTGTGCCGCCAGTTTTGTATCATTGTATGCGTGTATTCACATAACAAAAATATAGATAATTATCTATGTTTTCAAAACTATTGTAGATTTTTTTCTAAATAAATTTCAATGTCTCAAATCGTCAGTCGGCTGAGTGACTACATAAAACATAAAAAACTGTCGGTCAGACAGTTCGAAAAGAGTGCCGGAATGTCCAACGGATCACTCGGAAAGGCGATTAAGAACGGAACAGACATTCAGACGAAATATTTGGATAATATCATTAAAGAGTTTCCTGACCTTAACCCAACCTGGTTGCTCACGGGCGAAGGAGACATGTTGCTCCCACCAACAGCCAATGAGCCTGAGCCCCAGTATACCAAGGGAAGTTCTTCTACTGAAAACTTGGTACAAATTCTGGCCAGCCCAAGCCAAACTGGGCGCGAACAGATTTTAAAAGAAGAGGTATTAAGACTTAAGCAAACCCTGGAAGAAATTCGGGAATTGCATGACAAAGGCATTATGGATACCCTAAAGGATTTGCTTCGAAAATCAGATCATTGATTACGCACTACTTCTCCACCACAAGAAATAAATCGAGTGCCTCATCGGCCTCATCTATCAGTACATAATCCGTATGCTTTATTTCAGCAACAAGTCCTGTATTGGCCGTATTGAGCTTGTTTCGGTTCAGGCGATTGAGTATATCGTACGGTATTCTTAACAAAGGAGCGGGCAGCCTGTACTGTAGATTGAAAATATCGAACCGGGTTATTTTTTCCACGGCCCTCTTATTCTGCTCGTAGTAGGCCATAACCTTATGGTTGCCGCCAACCCCCTTCATGGTGACTTTCGGAAAAATGGTCTGTGCCAATTGGGTTAACTCCTGAGCCGTATATTCTCTCACATGCCAGGGGTTACGAGTGAGGGTTTTCTTAATATTTGGGGTTGTCAACACGGCTTTGCCCCCGGGCTTCAGCACCCTGTATATCTCTTCTAAAAAGGCTTTATCTTCTTTTACATGTTCAATTACCTGAAAACTCACTATGGTATCGAAACTATTCTCGGCCAGGCCTTTGAATGGTGGAAAAACGGCTTGCCTAAAATCTACTCCGGGATATTTCTGCTGCAGGCGTTCGATCACCTCACCAATCTTATCCAATGCCACATATCCATCAGCCAGTGGACTTAGCAATTCTACTCCACGTCCTTCGCCACACCCCAGTTCCAGCAACTGTCCTTTTATAGACGGCATGGCCAAATAATAGGCCTGAAGCAATCGTTGGTGAATGGGATTGTCTGAAGGAATTTTGTCAGAGGCAATTTCTGTAGTGTAAGTAGCCATGTGTAAAATTTGGCCAAAATTAGGGGAATATCCCGAATTCGTTCAAATTTGTTCCGGCTAAGCACATATCTGCTATTTTTGATGGAAAGCAACGGCATGAAAACGCTATGTTCGGCACTACTACTCCTATGGAGCAGCCTGGTCTGGGCTCAGGGAAGGATGAGCTCATCAGACCTCAGCTTTCTCTATGATGAGGAGCATGAGTTTCTCGTTCGACACAAAACAGTGTCTCAGGGCAACCAGTTTAAGGTATACTTCAACTTCATGCTCAACAGTGGCAACGTGCGCATCTCAGATTTTCAGCTTAGCTATGATGTTCGCGGCAGCTACATCGATGAAAAGTCGGTAACAGAAAACACCCGAATTGATACCAGCCAGGTGGTTGACATTGCCTTTAGACAGTATACTTACGAGCTAAACTTCGAACGAGAAGAAAACGACAAGCTTCTGGTGGTAGATGTGTACAACATCATTAAAGACACCCATTACTACATTGATATTCCCTTGATTGAGGAAGATACTCCCCCACCATCTTTTTTATTGATGGAGGTAGACAAAGACATTCCTTACTTTGCCCGTTACCTGAACCGGAACAGAGCGGTGCGGCTGGTAAACCCTTTTGGTACTCCTCTCAATTACGAAATCAGTGGCATTGAAAACAACAAAGCGGTGGCTATGCCTCCGTTTGACGAAACGGAACAACCCCAACCTTCAGAAGTACTGCTAGACACACTGTATGGTGTAAATGAAGGTGAGGTTTTTGAGTTTTACAACGAAGGTTTTTACACCATCAGAGCAGCACAAGCTCCCAACCAATCGCTCAAAATTCTTGTGGCCGATGAATTTTATCCCTATTTCAATGATTACTCAGAGCTTGTTCAACCCCTTATTTATGTGACAACCAACGATGAATACAAAGCCTTGAGAGGACCGGAAGAAACCCGGTTGGTATTCGAAGAGTTTGTAAACAATACCATTTCGGCTAACGAAAGAATAGCCAAAGACTTCATAAAGTTCTACTACAGAAGAGTTAGAAAGGCAGCCAGGCTCTTTACCGAGAATAAGGCCGGTTGGAAAACCGACCGCGGAATGGTCTACATAATTATGGGAGATCCCATACAGGTATTTCGTAATGAACGGACAGAACTTTGGGTTTTTCCGGATAGTGAAGGAGGCCGAATACGTTTTATATTCGATATAGTGCAGGAAGACGGAATTACAAAGCACAAGCTCATTAGGGGCAAAAGATATAAGGAAAACTGGCTATTGGCCGTATCTCAGTGGCGCAACGGAAGAATAATTGAATGAATCAGCAACATAAAACAGACTACATCTATGGCACAAGGGCTGTCATAGAGTCCATACAGGCAGGCAAAGAAATCGATAAGTTGCTCGTACAAAAAGATTTGCGAAACGAATTGATTTTGGAGCTGTTGCAGCTGGCAAAAGGCCACTCTATTCCCGTTCAGAAAGTGCCGGTAGAAAAACTGAACCGCATTACCAAAAAGAATCATCAGGGAGCAATAGCCTACTTATCATCGGTAGTCTATGCCTCGCTTGATCATGTGATTTCCGAAGCTTACACCAAAGCAGAAACCCCATTGCTGATTATTCTCGACAGGGTTACGGATGTGCGCAACATTGGAGCCATAGC
Source organism: Roseivirga sp. UBA1976 (assembly GCF_002336325.1). Classification (NCBI taxonomy): domain Bacteria; kingdom Pseudomonadati; phylum Bacteroidota; class Cytophagia; order Cytophagales; family Roseivirgaceae; genus Roseivirga; species Roseivirga sp. UBA1976. The sequence goes on from NZ_DDDQ01000031.1 coordinate 5,793, forward strand.
CCGAACGGCCGAATGTGCCGGTGTTCACGCCATTGTGGTGCCCAGCCGTGGTACCGCCCAACTGGGTGCTGATGCCATGAAAACTTCGGCAGGAGCACTCAATCATATACCTATTTGCCGGGTAGAGAATCTAAAAACTACCATTCGGGAAATTCAGGATAATGGCATACAGGTGGTTGCATGCTCAGAAAAAGCAGATGCATTGGTGTATTCGGCAGACTTAAGTGTACCTCTGGCTATTCTCATGGGTTCGGAAGAGGATGGTATTTCGCAAGAATATTTGAAACTGGCCGATAGCCATGTAAAACTGCCTGTAGTAGGCCAAATTGAGTCTCTTAATGTTTCGGTGGCCACGGGAGTGATTGTTTACGAAGTACTGCGCCAGCGCTTAAGCTAGGCGGCAGGTGGGCCACTGTTGGTATACCCAAGACAAAACAAAGCCCTGGTTTGGCTGTAACCATTACCAGGGCTTTATTATTCAGAGCCTCAATTCAATGATCGACCTCAGGCAAAACCTGCTCCCCGCTCTTTGGCGTCACTTAAAAACTCTCTGAATTTCTTTTCAGCATCTTTTTTACAAATGAGCACCACGTTGTCTGAGTGGGTAACCAAATAGCCATCGAGCTCCTGAGCTACAATTAGCGTATCCTTTGGTCCTTTTATATAACAGTTGGTAGAGTCATACAACAAGGCGTTGGCATCTACCACATTACCATTTTTGTCTTTTTCTTTAATCTCGTGAAGTGAATCCCAGCTACCAAGGTCAGACCAATCGAACTTTCCCTTAACCATGTATACCTCATCGGCCTTCTCCATTATTCCATAATCAATGGAAATACTTTTGCACAGGGTGTAAGCCTTATCGATAAACTCCTGCTCTCCGGCAGTATAATACTTATCGGCTCCTTCTTCAAAAATGACAGCAATATCTTCCAGGTACCGATGAAAGGCGTTTGTAATAGCTTCTATAGACCAAACGAAAATGCCCGCATTCCACACAAAATCGCCACTTTCAATAAACTTTTGAGCCAACTCCAGCTCTGGTTTTTCTGTAAAGGTTTTTACCTTCTTAACCTTCTTTAGCGGGCTAGAGTGGTATTGTATATAGCCATACCCCGTTTCCGGTCGGCTAGGTACTATACCCAGTGTTATCAGTTTTTCAGAGCCTTTGGCCGCTTTGGTAGCAATAGTAATATTCTCTTCAAAAATCTTTTCCTTAAACACCACGTGGTCGGAAGGAGCCACAATCATAATCCCTTCAGGGTCTCTCTGCTTAATCTTAAAAGCCGGATAAGCCACCGCTGCAGCCGTGTTTCTCCCAATGGGCTCCAACAAAATCTGATCGTCAGACAAGTCGGGCAACTGCTCCTTCACCAGGTTGTAGTAGCTCTTGTTGGTAATTACATAAATGTTTTCACTGGGGCATATATTCAGAAACCTGTCGTATGTCATCTGAATTAACGACCGGCCTGTGCCCAGTACATCCAGAAATTGTTTGGGTTTATTTGCACGGCTATATGGCCAGAATCTACTGCCGATTCCGCCCGCCATGATAACTACATAGTTTTGTGCCATGATTATACTATTCCTTCATTCAGCAGGTCACTGATGTGCAAAAAGCCTACTACCCGCTTCTGATCTACTACTATTAATTGGTTAATATCATGCTCACGCATTTGATTGAGTGCCCGTAGGGCATACTCCCCTTTCGCAATGGTTTTAGGGTTGCGTGTCATTACTTCTGCAATAGTCAGTGCCGAAAAATCATCGTACTTCTCGAGCATCCGTCTCAGGTCGCCATCGGTAAAAATACCCACCAATTCGTTCTGTGCATTGACCACTGCAGCGGCTCCCAGCCTCTTTTTTGAAATTACTAAAATACTGGCTTTCACCAAGTCAGTTTCTTGAACAACGGGCAATTCGTTCTTTGGATATATATCATCTACCTTTAAGTAGAGTTGTTTACCCAGCGAGCCACCGGGATGATACCGCGCAAAATCTTCCGAAGTAAACCCTCTGGCCCACAACAAGGCCACAGCCAGAGCATCGCCCACAGCCATATGTACCGTTGTGCTGGTGGTTGGCGCAAGGTTGTTAGGATCGGCTTCTTCGGCCACTATGGCTTTCAATACATAGTCGGCATGTTTGGCCACATAACAATCTTCATTACTCACCAGCCCTATTATTTTGGCTCCAGTGCGTTTCAGGAGAGGAAGCAACACTTTTATTTCTTCCGTATTTCCGCTTTTGGAAATACACATCACCATATCTTCCTCCCTTATCATTCCCATGTCGCCATGAATGGCATCGGCCGCATGCATAAAAATGGCCGGAGTGCCCGTAGAGTTGAGTGTGGCCACAATCTTGTTGGCAATTATGGCGCTTTTTCCCACCCCGGTAATCACCAACCTACCTTTCATGGAAAGTATTTCGTGAACTACTTGCTCAAAATCTTGGTCTATATACTCAATAACCTTAATTATGGCGTCAGCTTCTTTGCGAAGCGTCTCTTTGGCTATTGTTTGAATATTTTTATTTAAATTCAATGGAAGCGCACATTAATTTTGTGCGACAAATATAAGTAATGGTCTCATTCCAAATGGGTTTAGCCTAATTAATATGGTAAGTGTTGATGTACTACGATCTAAGCTGAAGGAGGTATTCGGCTATGATCAATTCAGGGGGAATCAGGAAAAAATAATACTGAACTTATTAGCAGGTAGAAACACCTTTGTGATTATGCCTACAGGCGCAGGAAAGTCTATGTGCTACCAGATGCCTGCTATTGTGCAAGAGGGCACCGCTATAGTTATTTCCCCGCTTATCGCCTTAATGAAGAATCAGGTAGACCAGCTCAATGCGGTTGGCATCAAAGCCCGGTTCCTCAACTCAACACTCTCAAAATCTGAGATAAACAAAATAAAAAAGGCTACCCTTGCCGGTGAACTCAAGTTACTATACATAGCCCCCGAGTCGCTTACTAAAGAAGAAAATGTAGACTTCCTCCGCCAGGCCAAAATATCGTTTGCGGCTATCGATGAGGCCCACTGTATTTCTGAATGGGGCCACGACTTCCGGCCTGAATACAGGCGAATAAAGTCTATCATCGACCATCTGGGCCAAATCCCTATCATAGCCCTTACGGCCACAGCCACCCCTAAAGTACAGCTTGATATTCAACGCAACCTGCAAATGGAGGGAGCCGATTTGTTCAAGTCTTCTTTTAACCGGGAAAACCTTTACTATGAAGTTCGCCCCAAAAAAGGCATTAAAAAACAGCTTATTAAGTTCATCAGGGAGAATCAGGGCAAGTCGGGGATTATATATTGCCTGAGCCGCAAGAAGGTAGAAGAAATTGCCGAGTTCTTGCGGGTGAACGGATTTAAGGCGGCTCCATATCATGCCGGCTTCGACCCGGCCGTTCGAATGAAGAATCAGGACGATTTTCTCAACGAGGAAGTGGATGTGATTGTGGCCACCATTGCTTTCGGCATGGGAATAGACAAACCGGACGTACGGTTTGTAATTCACTACGATGTGCCCAAGTCATTAGAAGGATACTATCAGGAAACCGGTAGGGCAGGTAGAGACGGACTGGAAGGTCAGTGTATCATGTTCTACAGGTACAACGATATTCTCAAACTCGAAAAATTCAACAAAGACAAGCCTGTTACTGAAAAGGAAAACGCCAAAATATTGCTTGAGGAGATGGCTTCCTATGCGGAGTCGGCTGTATGTCGTAGAAAGCAACTCCTCCACTACTTTGGTGAGGAGTATGACGATACACACTGCAAAGAATCGGGAATGTGCGACAACTGTCGCTACCAGAGAGAAAAATATGATGGGCAACAATATGCCCAAACGGTTATTGAAGCCGTACTGCAAACGGAAGAACGTTTTGGCATGAGCCATCTGGTCAACGTGATCAGAGGCTCCAGTAACCAGTATGTAAAAAGCTACAAGCACGACAAATTGCCCGTTTATGGCAAAGGAAAAGGTGAAGACGAAAGCTTTTGGAAGTCGGTAGTAAGACAAACGCTACTCAATGAGCTTATTGAAAAAGACATAGAAAACATAGGTCTGCTCAAATGCACGCAAAAAGGCCGAAAGTTTGTTGAAAAGCCCGAATACATTGAGTTCACCAAAGACCTGGATTTTAGCGATGTAGACGAAACGGAGGATGAAAGCAATGAAACTCCTGCTTCGCCAAACCCGGGTAGTTCTTACGACAAGGTGCTTTTTGACCTTTTGAAAGCTGAAAGAAAGAAAATAGCCAAAGAGAAAAATCTTCCACCCTATGTGATTATTCAGGATCCCTCGCTGCAGGAGATGGCTACCACCTACCCCACCACTCCGGAAGCTCTGGCCAACGTAAATGGCATTGGCATGGGCAAAGTACAAAAGTTCGGAGCCTCATTCATGCGACTCATTAAACAGTATGTAGAAGATAATGAGATTGACATTGAAGATGTAGTAGTTATTAAATCTTCGGGCAATAAGTCCAAAAACAAAATTTACATTATTCAGCAGGTAGACCGAAAAATAGACCTGGAAGAAGTAGCCGAACAAAAAGGGTGGTCTATGGAAGAGTTGATAGACGAAATGGAAATTATCTGTTTTGCGGGCACCAAACTCAACCTGGACTATTACCTGGATCAAATTATGGACGAAGACCTGCAGGACGACATAATGAACTACTTTATGAATGCCGAGTCTGACGACATTAAAGAAGCCATGGACGAATTTGATGGGGAAGACATTACTGAAGAAGACCTACGATTGATGCGTATTAAATTCCTTTCAGAATACGCAAATTAATTACCTTTGAGGCTTTCAAAAAACCCTTATAATCTATGAAAGTCCTTGTTCTTGGTAGCGGTGGCAGAGAACACGCCCTCAGTTGGAAAATTGCTCAAAGCAAACAATGCGAAGCCCTGTTTATTGCTCCCGGCAATGCGGGCACAGCACAAGTAGGGTCTAACGTGGCCCTGACCGTGACGGATTTTGAAGGCATTGGCCACTTTGTAAAACAAGAACAAATTGATTTGGTAGTTGTAGGGCCAGAAGACCCTTTGGTAAAAGGTATTGCCGACTACTTTGCCAAAGATGATGAACTAAAGAAGGTCGGACTGGTAGGCCCTTCAGCTAACGGGGCTCAACTAGAGGGGAGCAAGGATTTTTCTAAGCGCTTTATGGAACGACACGGCATACCCACCGCCCGTTCCAAAACATTTACCCGCGAAAATCTTGAAGAGGGACTCAATTACGTTTCGAGCCACCCACTGCCGGTAGTGCTCAAAGCTGACGGACTAGCAGCCGGTAAGGGAGTAATTATTGCAGAAACCACCGAGCAGGCCCGCGAAACCCTACAAGAGATGCTGGTGGAAGCCAAGTTTGGCGATGCTTCCAGCAGGGTGGTTATTGAGCAATACCTTCAGGGTATTGAATTGTCGGTTTTTGTACTTACCGATGGGCATAGCTACAAAATTCTGCCCGAAGCCAAAGACTACAAACGCATAGGAGAAAACGATACGGGGCTGAACACTGGCGGTATGGGAGCTGTAACTCCAGTACCCTTTGCGGCAGGAGACTTTATGCAAAAAGTAGAAGAGCGCATTGTAAAGCCAACCGTAAAAGGCCTGAAGGAAGAAAACATCGACTACAAAGGCTTTATTTTCATTGGCCTTATGAATGTTGGCGGAGACCCTTATGTAATTGAGTATAACGTTCGAATGGGAGATCCTGAAACCCAGGTTGTCATACCTAAGATTAAATCGGACTTATTGGAACTACTGCAAGCTACTGCACAAGAACGGCTGGCCGAGGTGGATTATACGACACACAATGAAGCTTTTACTACAGTGGTAATGGTTTCCGGTGGCTACCCAGGCAGCTACCCCAAAGGGCACCCCATCAGCGGATTGAACGAGGTAAATGAGGCTTTGGTGTTTCATGCAGGAACCAAGCTGAACGACTCGCAAGACATCGTTACCAATGGTGGTCGGGTGCTGGCCATTACCGGAAAAGGCGAATCGGTAGAAAAAGCCCTCGAAAATGCTTATAATGGTGTCAGCAAAATTTCCTGGACAGATGAGTATCATCGTAGAGACATTGGCCAGGATATTCTAAGATTGCTTAAACAATAGACTTCTGGCCTTGGGCTTAGTAAATATATGAGTTGTAGTTGTGGAACAAGTGTAGCAGGCAAAACAGCAGGATGCAATAACAATGGTGGCTGTGCCACGGGTGGTTGCAATAAGCTGAACGTTTTTGATTGGCTCTCCAATATGGACGTGCCGGTTCAGGAGAAGTTCAACATAGTGGAGGTACGTTTTAAAAACGGCCGCAAAGAGTTCTTTAAGAATGAAAACCATCTGGATCTTGTTACCGGAGAGGCCGTAATTGTAGATGTTCCCGGAGGGCATCATCTGGGGCACGTATCTATGCAAGGCGAACTTGTAAGACTTCAAATGAAAAAGAAGAATGTTGAAGTCAACGATGAAATTCGCCAGATCTATCGCAAAGCCACACTCAAAGACCTCGAAAAATTTGAGCAGGTGAGAAAGCGCGAAATGCCTGCCCTCTATCGCACCCGAAACATTATTCTGGAACAAAAGCTGGAAATGAAACTCACCGATATTGAGTTTCAGGCCGACAACACCAAAGCTACTTTTTACTATTCTGCCGATGACCGGGTAGATTTTCGGGAGTTGATTAAAGTGCTGGCAGCCGAATTTAAAATTCGGGTAGAAATGCGACAAATAAGCCTGAGGCAGGAGGCTGGTCGCCTTGGTGGCATAGGATCTTGCGGACGCGAACTGTGCTGTTCTACCTGGCTCAGCGAGTTCAAAAGTGTATCTACAGCCGCAGCCCGCTACCAAAACCTTAGCCTCAATCCGAGTAAACTTTCCGGCCAGTGCGGCCGACTCAAGTGCTGCCTTAATTATGAGCTGGACACTTATATGGAAGCTCTGGAAGATATTCCTGAAGTGACCAAGCTTAAAACCAGTAAAGGGGAAGCGCGACTACAAAAAACTGATATTTTCAGAAAAATAATGTGGTTTAGCTATGGCGATGAAAACAGCTGGCATCCCATACCCACAGCGCGTGTAAAAGAAATTCTTGCCCTGAATCAGAAAGGTGAAATCCCCGAATCGCTAACTGAAGACAAAGCGGCTGTAAGCCCGGTAGAAGCTACCATTAATAGTGATCTGGAGCGCATGGACGAGCGGTTTAAGAAAAAAGATGCTCGAAAAAAAGCCAAGAAGCGCAGAGGCCCCAGAAATGACAAAGGCAAAACAGGTGCCCCAAAAGGCCCGAAAAAGCCTGAGGCAAAAGCGGCCCCACAAAGCGGCACAGTGGCAGCCAAAGGCAAACCAAAGCCCCCTCGTAAAAAGAACCGAAACTTTAAGAAGCGGAATCGCCCGGACAATGACCAGAAAAGCTAAGTTAGCCATTGCAACCCTTCTCCTCTTCGTGTGGGCATGCGATGCCCAAAGGGTATTTGAAGACGACCAAAGCTTTGAACAAAAAAGCTGGCACATGAACGAAATGCCGGAGTTCAGCTTTGAAATAGATGATACAGCTCCCAAAAACATTTATTTCAAGCTCAGAAATGACCTTGAATATCCGTTTCAAAACCTTTATGTGACTTACTACCTGCTCGATGAACAAAATGAGCAGGTTACCTCCGACCTCATTAATATTTCCCTGTTCGATGAGGTAAGTGGCAAACCTCTTGGTAAAGGCAGCAGTATTTACCAGTCTTCTGAGCGCATTTTGGAAGGATACTCCTTTCCACAACCTGGTAAATACACTTTTAGGGTAGCTCAATATATGAGAAGTGAATTCCTAGCAGGAGTGCATTCGGTGGGGGTGAGAGTAGAAGAAGCCAATTAGATCTTAATCCTTGCTAAATCAAGAATAGAGGTCTACAGCCCCCTAAACCTTATACCGTGCAGCAAGATGTGTGCTTACCTCACACTATCTACCAACTCAATAAATCGGCTGATTTTATCTTTTACATTGGTGCCATTTTGCCAATAGTCGCGAGAGTGCATTAGGCGATAGGGCCAGGCTTTAGCACTAAGCAGTGCCGGTCTGTAAACAAAACTTTCTTTCACTGAGGTACTCACGTAGAATGAATTATCGTCCGTAAAGATCAGGCCCAGATACTTATTCCTACGCATCAAGGCAATATCTGCATAAACAGAATCGGACTTCATTTTTACGGGCAACTCCCCTTCCAGTGCTATAAGCTTATTCTTTAAATACCACTCTTGTTCAAACCCCTTATCTATAGTAAGTGTAATATCCATTTCTTTGTCAGAGACCTGCTTGGCATATTTTAAATAGGCCTTTAACATTTTGGGGCCTTCATTCCTGGTATCTTCTACCTTGAGCTGCGAAGGCAAAATAGAAGTAACGATCACCACCTTTTGTCTGGCCCGGGTAATGGCCACGTTCAATCTGTTTTCTCCTCCCACCTGATTGAGGCTACCAAACTGTACATTCATCTTGCCATTCGCGTCTGGTGCGTAACCCGTACTGAAAATGATCACATCGCGTTCATCGCCCTGAACATTCTCTATATTTTTCACAAACAGGGATCCTTTATCCATTAACCCTTCTTCTTCCAGTAAGTCTATTATCAGTCCTTGCTGAACCGCATTGAATGTAACCACCCCCAAACTGTACTCTGTCTTCTTTCTCAGAAAAGACTTTACCACTTCTACCACTTCGCGGGCTTCCTCAAGATTACTTTGTTTTTCCCACCGGCCTTTCACCTTGATATATTCTATGGCAGGTTCAGTTCCATTGGCCACATCAAAATGAGGAAGCATAGTGAGTTTATTTTGGTAGAAATGCTCATTAGAGAATTGAATTAGCTCTTGAGACTGGCTTCTGTAATGACCTCTCAGATGCACCTGCATAAGGAAATTACGGCTAAGCTCTAAAAGCGATTCTACCTCCAGAGCCACCTCTTCCGAATCGTCTTCCCAGCGCACTCTGTACAAATCGTTGGGTTTCAATTGCTGATCGTCACCAGCCACCACCACTTGCTTACCTCTGTAAATGGCCGGCAAACCTTTCTCCGCAAAGCATTGGCTGGCCTCATCAAAAATCACCAGATCGAACACTGACTCCATGGGAAAAATAGCCGAAACAGATTCCGGAGAAGCAAGCCAGCAGGGCACCAGGTTGAACAACTCTTGATAAAAGTGATTAATAACTCTGCGAACAGGCCATATCTTTCGCTTTTTGGTCACCTGATGGAGCAACTCGCGATAAGTGACCATGTTATTCAAGCGATTGAATTCAATACCCTCATAAGTTCTTTCACGCGCCTTTTGTAGTAATATCTGATTGCTGGCTTCAGCCTTTTGTTCCACAGCCTCCCGGAGTTCAGAAATAAGTCGGTCGAACTTTAAAGTGGATACAGCTCTTAGAATGGGGTTTTTACTCTCAATATGGTCTATCCATGCCAGTCGCAAGCTGTTATCAAACACTTGCAGTACTTCTTTTTTGTGGGCAAGGTGCAAATCAGCCAACCGATCTACAATGGCCAACTCTTTATCTGAGAAGGACTCCCTCAGTTTATCTAACTCACAGAGAGTCTCAAAATCTCGTTTCACACTTTTTCGCAAAGCCTTCAAAAAATCCTCATCAACGAGAAGTCTGTCGATTTGAGGCGGCTCAATGTACTTGTTCCACCGGCTGCGCCTAGCAGGCAGTGGCTCAAGAGCCTTTCTTAGCTCTTTAATTTTAGACCGGAACTCTTTAGCAGAAAGCTTATTGAGCTTAAAATACTCGTTGAAATTGGCAAATGAATTGAATCGCAGTTTACCGTTTACGGCCATCTCCAAATGGTCGATCCATTGATTTATTTCTTCCTGAGACAAGGTCTTGGGTACAGAATTTATCCAGCCCACGCTGCGAAGCTTGGTAAGCTGATGTTGCAGATTGAGGCGATTATCGATTCGCTCTGTGAGTATTCTAAGGGCGGCCTTATCATCTCGCAAACCATTGGCTACCAGTATTCTGGCCAATCGCAGTTTTTCTTTTGAGAAACGCCATTTAAACGATTTCCAAGCCGAATTTTTGGCATCGGATCTCTGCTTAAGTATTTGCTGTACCTCTCCTATTTCATTGGCCGGAATGGTTTGCTCTACGCCATTTCCCTCAAAACATTTATTCAGAAGGTTACGGGTATTTTTTAACCACAGCAATTCTGTCTGAGCGTTTGGGAAAGCCGTCATTGGCCTGAAAAGCCTGTAAATTTCCTCGTTTTTTAAGTAGGCGTTTATCTCTCTAAGGCGCTCAAGGTTTTCACTAATGGTTCGGCAGGCATCGTAGTCTACTTCTTCTCCTATAATTTCAGAGACCTGCCTGGCAATAGCTCGCGCCTCTTTAGGGATTTCATCCAAGCAGCTCAAAATTTCCTGCAAATCGCTCGCCCTGAAACCGGCAAAACTTACCCGATCGGACCAGGGGTGCTCATCACTGTCCAATTCATTGGCATAGTCAAAATAAAGCTCCAGTTTCTTTAAAAACTTATCGAGCTTCTTAAAGTGAAAATCGGAATACTCCTGTACCATGGATATGTGAGCAGCTTCCGGACTCGAAGTGAGGTATAGTTCCTTTACCGAGAGTCCACATTCCGAATTATCGAACAAAGCCGCCTTGTATTCCTCCAGTTGCTCTACATTCTCCTCAATGGTAAGGCTGGCCTGCCTAAACTGCCGGTCGAGTTGAAGGGCATCCAGATTGTTGTTACTCCTTTTGTATTCTTGAAGCCGATCGATTTGGCGAGCAATTTTATCGTAAATCTCTTTTCTGTCGGCTTTAAAATCATGAACAAGGGCTGCAAATTCATGAATTTCGTGTTCTTTAAGCCGGTGATATACTACATCCAGAGCGGCTCTCTTTTGGCTGACTACAAGCACTTTTTTGCCCCGGGCTATAAAATCAGACACCAGGTTACAAATGAGTTGTGACTTGCCAGTGCCGGGAGGGCCCTGAACCACTATGGAGCCACCTTTCTTAACAGCCTTTAGGGCATTTTCCTGATGAGCATCGAGCGGAAAGGGAGTGTAAGTCTCGTCTTCTTTTACTGAACTTAGAAAGAAAGTTTCGGGGTCAAAATTGGCAGAATCGGGTGTCTCTGCTCTGAGAACACGATCTTCGAAGAATTGCTCTAACGACTCATAAGGATTGGTTTCCAAAAGAAAATCATAATCGGGAACCAAGTACGAATCGGCCTGAGGAAATAGTCCAAGAACAGCCTGCATTTTTAGACTTAACTCACCTACATCGTAAGTTTGCTCTAATTGATCTTTGACTTTATTGGGGAATGGTTCTAACTGCTCTGCATAAAACTCCCGGCTAAAAGGAATATCTATACTGCTGGCTGAAATCTGCTCGTATAGCTGGTTTTTGAAGGTGGTGGCATGACGGTCGTAATCATCGAAACTATGTTCCACCAATTCTTCTTTAACCTCAATTTGATTGTAATGGCTAAAAGCCAACAGTAAGCTTTTGTTGAAACTGATGTTTACATCTTTCTTTAGGCTCAATGCCCAATGGTCCTTTTCAAGTTGAAGCTCTACCGGAAAGAAGCAAAGCGGAGCACGAAGGATGGTACCATCATTGAACTTGCCTTCCACAAAAGGCCAGCCTACATACATGTCTCTGGCACCGGATTCCTCAAACAAAAACTTTTCCCTGCGATTAAGCTTCTTAAGTCGAGCTGCGATTTTATTGGAAAGCTCATCCCTGGCGTCCGACTGAGGCACCAGTTTTACCTGACTTTTTCTGGTAATTAAGTGCTCCATAATTTGCCAGGAAGGCGCTCCATTCACATGATCCAGATCATGCAGGTCGATAAACTGCTCTACATTCAGCTTTAGCAAAAGCAACGACCTGTTGTTACCTGAAAGGTTAGTGAGCCGTTTGAGGTATGATTGGAGGATGTCCTTCATTGGTGCTGTTAATGGAGTTACAGACTTATCCGAAAATAGAGAAAAGTGATTAGTTATCAGTATAACAGTGATCAGTTAATCGGAAAATAGAAAGAGGTTGATCTATCCTACTTTTTTACTATTTAAATAATAGGAATAATATCCCCCTATAATCTGAGCTGTCTTACGAACATCTGGCCCAACTCCAGTTAAAAGCACCTGCCTCTTTTCTCCATACTTATCAATGGCTGTTAACCTATAGTCTTTGCCATAATTAGTAGGCACCTCTTCGATATACATATTGACAACATATTTGAAAGATATATAAGTATTCTTCGATTCAATACCCATATGATTGATAATGACCTTAGGCCTTTTGTCCAGTAAGGGAAGTGCAATGAGTCCGCAAATACCCAGCATAATTAGCCCTAGCCAGACCAAATCAATTAAAACCACATTATGCCCCAGAATAAATTTCGCCAAAAAGAAAACCACGGCAAATAAATAAATTGCACCTATGACCTTTACTCCATTAAGTATGTACTTCTTTGAATTATATAGTCTTATCTCTTCAGGTTTAGAATCTACTGAAAGATCAACTGGGATTTCTAGATACTTGACCCCATTTATCTTATCCCAAAAGTTTCTATTCCTTCCCTCTAGCACTGATTTCTAATTGACCGTTCACTGATTCTCTGTTCAACTGTTTACTCTCGCCCAAAGGGCGAGTCCGGTTCCTTCGCAAAGACATTGAAAACGATCTTATCCATTCTGCCGGGCATCCATTTATTAAGGAAAACAGCCAGTTTACCTTGAGTGGTGAAGACAATGTCTCTCTTGCGCTTTTTGATGGCTTTGATAATACCATCAGCCACTTCTTCTGCTGTCATCATTTTGCCTTCATCGCGAGGAGACTCTCCTTGAGAAGTGCCGTCTGCCGTGAGCGCAGCATTACGGATATTGGTTCCGGTAAAGCCCGGGCAGGCCACCAAAACATGAACGCCTCTATGCATCACTTCTGTACGCAACGATTCAAAGAAGCCGTTCATCGCATATTTAGAAGCCGTATAAGCCGTTCTGGCCGGAGTACCACGGTAGCCATTGATGGACGAAATACCCACTATCGAACCTTTAGATTTAAGAATATGAGGCAGTGCATACTTGGTGGCATAAAGCGTTCCATAGAAGTTAATGTCCATCACCTTTTTGAAGACATCGAGCTCAATTTCCTCTAACAAAGCACGCATGCTAATGCCGGCATTGTTGATGAGGATATCCAGACTTCCGAATATCTTCACGGTCTCATCAATAAGGAATTTATTGTCCTCCTCGCTGGCCACATCCAGCTTCAGGCAAAGGTTAGGCGCCTTGAGCTGATCTAGCTCTTCGGCCACCTCATTGAGCCTGACTTCATTGCGCCCGGTGATGACCACCTTGCTGCCCATTTTGGCGAATGCCATAGCCAGGGCCTTTCCAATTCCCGATGATCCCCCTGTGATAATGACTACTTTGTCTTTCATGGTTTGTAGTTGATTTACAAAGATATTGTCAATCTTTAGACTCGGGCCATCTCGGTTAAAGTTGTTATTCTAATATGCGATTGAAAATCCTGCCTTGCTTCATTTTTATTCTTCTTGCTCAGGAGGCGATGGGTCAGGGAAATATTAATGGAAGAGTTTTTGATTTAATGGACAGCCTCTATTTGCCCTATGTTACCATTATAAACCTAGACACAAAAGATACCACTAAGTCCAACTTGGAAGGCTATTTCTATATAAAAGCCGACAATGGGGATCAATTGCTATTTCGTTATCTTGGTTTTGTTGAAAGGACTATTACATTACAGAACCTCGAATTCCTGGAGGTAGGACTTAAACCGTGGTCAAGCGAAGATGATTTAGGACAAAATAGAATTCACATATATGCGGGAGTAGAAATAAATTACAAGCTGATCGGGGGCAAGCTTAAGTATGTATCAGACTACTTCGGATCATTCACCTTTGAATCATCAGCTTCCTATTTTTTCAATACTGAGACCAAGCTTACTGATGCAAAGATTCGGTTCCCGAGACTGATTTATTCCTATCCTAACGTCAGTATCGGAACGTCAATAGCTTATCAAAATCTTACTTTTGAAGATAACAGTGGATACGAGAGCTACATGCTTTCTTTTCAACCCCGGCTGAGATATTTTGAAGCAAATATTGGTGTAGGCAGAAACCACTTTGAACTTGACTCTAAAAAGACCTTTGGTGTCTTAGTTGGCATTAAAAAAGAAGTCCCTTTAGGTAATTATAATTACCTGCCATTTGAATCGTCTGTAACCTTTTGGGGTAAAAACCTTCAATTCAATACAGCTCTAAATTATCGCATCTTTAAAAGATTCGAGATCGAACTCGGCTACCAGTACTTCAGAGGTATTGATTTGATTCAATTCACACTAGGAAATTCCATCAGGCTCTGGAGATACAATAAAAACGAATACTAACCCTCCACAGCCTTATACTTATTGAAGTTATCGATAGCCACAAAATAATCCGGGTCTTCCAGGACATTGACATCGCAGATCTTCTCCGCCCTTTTAATCATGCGGATGCAGTCCTTGCTTAAATGTCTCAAGTGGATATTCTTTCCTTCTTTCTGATACTTCTCTGCCAGTTTGTTGATGGCTTCAATAGCCGATTGATCCATAATTCTGGACTCTTTGAAATCGATGATCACTTCTTGAGGGTCTTCCTTTACATCAAACTTCGAATTAAAGAGGCTTACTGAACCGAAGAAAAGCGGGCCATAGATTTCATAGTGCTTAATACCATGCTCATCGATAGATTTTCTGGCACGAATTCTCAGCGCATTCTCCCAGGCAAATACCAAAGCCGAAACAATTACTCCGGCAAATACGGCTATGGCCAAGTCAAAAATTACGGTCAGACCTGTTACCAAAACGATCACAATCACATCTGATTTCGGTACTTTATTCACAATCTTGAAGGTACTCCAGGCGAAGGTGCCAATTACCACCATAAACATTACTCCCACCAAGGCCGCGATGGGAATCATCTCGATATATTCCGACCCGAAAAGAATGAAGACTAGTAGAGCCACCGCTGCGACTACACCTGAAAGCCTGCCACGTCCACCAGATTTCACATTGATAATACTTTGACCGATCATGGCGCAGCCCCCCATACCTCCGAAGAATCCGTTAGTCAGGTTGGCCAGTCCTTGCGCCACACATTCGCGGTTACCACTACCTCTAGTTTCTGTCAGTTCATCGAGCAGGTTAAGGGTCATCAAGGATTCAATCAAACCTATAGCAGCTAAAATCAGTGCGTATGGAAATATAAACCGGATGGTCTCCCAATTGAGAGGAATAACAGGTACATTGAAAGTTGGCAGACCGGCTTTGATGCCGTCTCCACCACCATCCTGAATAAAGCTTTTTACAGTAGCTGTTTCCACTCCACCAAATATTACAATGGCCGAAACCACTAAAATAGCAACCAAAGCGGCTGGAATCCCTTTATTAATACGCGGCAAGAAAACCATTATAGCCATGGTGAGCAGTACCAGGCCTAGCATAATGAAGAGAGAACTGCCTGTCAGCCATTCGCCCCCCGATTTGAACATGCCCAATTGCGACATGAAGATCACAATGGCCAGACCATTCACAAAGCCCATCATAACCGGATGAGGCACCATTCTGATGAACTTTCCCAGCTTCAGAAAACCGGCAGACATCTGGATAATTCCCGTAAGAATGAGCGTAGCAAAGAGAAACTGCAATCCTTGCCCTTCTCCCATGGCTTCACCTTCGGCCACCAAATGAACCATTACCACAGCCAATGCTCCCGTAGCACCGGAAATCATACCCGGCCTCCCCCCGAAAATGGAGGTAATAAGCCCCATCATAAAGGCTCCGTATAGACCAATGATTGGAGAAATGCCTGCCACAAAAGCAAAGGCAACTGCCTCTGGCACCAAAGCCAAAGCCACTGTTAAGCCTGAAAAAATATCGCTTTTGGTACTTACTCTATTCTTATCAATAATGGAAAAAGCCTCTCTGAATGTCATGCCTTCGAATTTGAGCCTGCAAAGGTAGGGCTTCTCATGAAAATTACCCGACTGAGTAAAAAGACTTTATGAAAACGATTGGGCAAAAAGAAACCGTTCCGAAGCTTTCTAACTCTCTCATAGTTAATGGAAGAGAAAGAATGAACCTTCGGAACGGCTATTAAGGAGTTGGGCTCCCTAGGTTGTCGGGCTTAGCTCTTCAACCTGAGGAACCCAGTATTTACCTTTTAGTATCCGGGGTTTGGCTGCATGTTTGGATTCGCATCCAACTCAGCTTCCGGAATAGGCAGAATGAATCTGTTGTTCGGGTAATTGATAGTACAGATAGAAGATGTACACTGGTTTCGAACTACATCTTGCTTATATCTCATCAAGTCCCAAAGTCTTTGTCCTTCAAAGGCCAATTCCTTTCTTCTCTCCAGAAGCACCTCATCCACAAGCGCAGGTCCCACTGCAGTTACAGGAGGGGCCGTTGCATCGGCACGCTGGCGTATGGCATTCACATCGGCCTGGGCAGTATTATCGCCCTGATTGGCCTTAGCTTCTGCACGAATAAGGTAAACTTCTGACAAGCGGATTACTTTGGTATTGTCTGTACCGTTAATGCTCGGGTATTTATTCACTCGATAAGGAGCATAGTCTCCGGTCAGGAAATTATCTTCCTTAAACCATCCTCTTCTCACATCATCATTAGAATAAAGAGAAACCACATCGTTAGAAGGAAGGTAGTCTCCATAACCTTCTACAATGTACATTCTACCGAGGGCATCAGAGCCTCTATTGTCATTTTCGGTCATTGCAATCTCAAAAATCGATTCTGACGAGTAATCAGAAGACCATGAGCTCAGGTAGTTTCCGTTAGAAACCAAGGTATACTCTCCACTGTTAATCACTTCTGTAGCCAAAGCCTCGGCATTGGCCCAGTCTTCTTTATACAGATACACTCTGGCTAGCAAAGCCTTGGCAGCTGTATTGTTAAGCGTTGAAGTTCTACCGGTTCTAGGGTTGTTGCTCAACATGGAAATACCCTGATTCATATCGGCAATAATCTGGTTATACACCTCCTCTACCGTATTTCTGGATGGCTCATTGAACTGATCGAACTCTAACACCAACGGCACACCCAAATGCGAGGCATCGCTGGTATAAGTATAATGCTGAGCAAACATGCGCACCATATCGAAGTACACCAACCCTCTGAGAGCGTAGGCTTCACCAACAATATGGTTTCTGTCGGCCTCAACTGCCGCAGGCAGTTCTACATCTGCATTGATAATGGCGTTCAGGGCATTGATGTTTTGCCACATCTCTTGCCACATACCCAGTGCAATACCATCGCCTACTGTGGCAATGTACTCTGCATAATCTTTGGCTCTGTTGGCCGAAGGGTGCTGCTTTACATCGTCAGACATTACATCTGGAACTAGTAAGAAGTATCGTCCATAATAGTTGGCAGAAGACAAACCGTTGTATACTGCCGTAATGGAAGAATTGTAGTCATCTATTGTGGTCAATGCTTGTTCGTTGGAAACGGACTGATGTGGAGTCAATTCCAAAAATTCGTCAGAACAAGCTGCTACAGCCAGTAGTAAAAATGCTGCAATATTTATTTTATATATAAGTTTCATTTGTTCTTCTTTTTTCTCTCTTAAAATCCGAAATCTACACCAATCGATACAGTTTTGATGGCCGGGGTAAGACCACCCGCCACACCATTGATAGCCTGCTCAGGGTCAAGGAACAAGTCTTTTTCTCTGGTAATGGTTAGTAGGTTGGTACCTCTAACATAAGCTCTCAATGAACGGATCTTCATCATTGTGGCTACGCTGGAAAGATCGTAAGCAAGGGTTACGTTACGCAGTCTGATGTACGATGCATCGTGGAGATATCTTGTGCTGTTGGCTGCTTGCCCTCCTTTGGTATCTCCCCATACGTGCTGAGGCAGCTTAGCATCGGTTTTGCCCGGAACCCATCTGTTTTCGAATGCCCAAACGGTGGTACTTCTTGGGGTCAATCGGCCGTCTCCATGAATAAACCTTCCGTTAGCATCGTATATGTAGTTTCCGTAAGAGTAATTGAACTGAGTGTTCAAGGTAAACTTCTTGTAAGCAACCTCTATGTTAAAGCCTCCGAAGAAATCAGGAGTAGCACTTTTATCCTGGAAGTATCTCTGCGCCTGATTGATATCATTAGTTACTTCAGACTCTGTTTCATCGGTATAGAATAGTGGGTCACCATTGCTTTGGTCTACTCCTGCCCATCCGAACAAGTAGTACGCCTGATAATCTCTACCTTCTTCTCTTCGCTTAGTGCCATCGGTATACGGCTCATTAAGTTTAGTGAGTCGGTTTTTAAGCTTGGTAATGTTAAACCCGACATTAACCGAAAGATCAGAGCTGGTGTAGGCTGCATAGTTCAATGAGAACTCCCAACCTGAGTTTTTCATTTCCCCAAAGTTTTGAGTAAGGCTTGAGAAACCTGTAGTCATTGAAATTGGCACACTCAGAATCAAATCTTCAGATACTCTGGAGAAGTACTCTACGGTACCATCGAGTTTATCCATTAGGTTAAAGTCAAGACCAATGTTAAAGTTGGTTTGGCTCTCCCATGTCAAAGCCGGATTGGCAATTTGAGTGGGCTCACCACCCGGTTGGCCATCATAATCTCTGCCATATCCGTAGAGTCCTACAGAAGGGAAGTTACCAATTCCGGCATTACCTGTTACCCCATAAGAGGTTCTCAGCTTCATGTAGTTAATAATTCCGGAGTTTTGCAAGAAGCTCTCTTCTGTAAGGGCCCAGGCCAAACCTATGGAATAGAAAGTACCCCAGCGGTTATCGGCTCCAAATCGTGACGAACCGTCTCTTCGAATACTTGCTGTGGCAAAGTACTTCTCTCTAAAATCATAATTGAAACGAGAGAACATTGAAGCAAAGGTGTATTCTGTAATGGTAGAAGAGGCACTGTAGGCCGCAGCTGCGCTGGCAAGGGTTCTTAACTTATCGTTCGGAAACTCCTGGCCATAGCCATAGGTGGTTTTACGAATAGACTTTTGAGCCTCGTAGCCTAAAAGTGCATCGAAATTGTGGTCTGAACCAAAGGTTTTAGTGTACTGCAAAGTTTGCGTACCCACCCAGTTTCTGTCTTGTAAGGTAGACACCTGGGCATATCCTCCGGAGTTTCTACCATCTCCATAGCGTCTGTTCTTATACTGCGACTCATTGATCTGGATTACATCGAAGTTCCATTGCGAACGGAACAAAAAGTCGTTGGCAAACTTCACATTTACAGAGAAGTTATCCGTAACTCTCATTTGTTCCGTCAGTCGGGAATCATCACCACTTAAGGCACCCACAGGGTTGTTACCTCCCATTGGGAAATAGTTTTTATGGTCGGCATTGAACCTGCCTTGTGCATCTCTTATAGGAATGAGCGGAGAAAGCAGATAGGCATTGTAAAGCGGATTCGCCCAGGCAGAACCGTCAACAAAACCATTTTGGTCGAAGCTACCTACACTCAGGTTATTGGTAAAGCTAATGTTATCTGAGGCTTTAAAATCGAGGTTTACACGACCTGAAATACGTTCAAAGTCACTACCAATAATATGGCTCTCCTGGTCGAAGTATCCTCCTGAGAAGAAGTATTTCAGCTTGTCCGTTCCTCCCCTGGCACTCATGTTATAACTCTGAGTAACTCCTGTGCGGGTAATGGCATCCAACCAGTTGGTATCGGTAGGCCTTCCCGTAACAGGATCAGTTAACTGCTGAAACCTGTTGGTAAGGTTTTGCTGTGCATCGGCCAGCGATACGCCTCTGTTGGTATAGCCTTCAATAAACAACTGGGTATACTGCTCGGCATTCAGCGGCTGCAACAATTTGCTCGAAGCCACGCTGTTAAAACCTACCAGAGTGTTCAGGTCTATTCGGGCCTCTCCTGTCTTACCCGATTTTGTGGTAATGAGTATTACACCATTGGCACCTCTTGAACCATAAATGGCTGTAGAGGCCGCATCTTTCAATACCGTTACCGACTCAATGTCGTTGGGGTTGAAAGAGGCCATTACGTTACCACTTCTACCTCCGTTACTATTGAGTTGGGTAATGTCTCCGGACTGTACCGGAATACCATCTACTACATAAAGAGGTTCACTGGAGGCACTAATGGAGCCAATACCACGAATACGTATTTGCTGGTTGGCTCCTGGAGAACCGTCAATACCCGTAGCCTGAAGACCGGCCACATTTCCCTGGAGCGATTGCTCAAAAGAGGTCATAGGAATTTGCTCCAGCTTTTTGGAGTCCAGCGTTCCTACCGATCCGGCTATTGCCTCCATCTTTTGAGTACCGTACCCTACAATAATTACCTCACCGGCATCTGACTCAGCAAGTTCCATCTGCACATTAATGACCGTACGGTTTCCAACTCTCTCCTCTTTGGTAACAAAACCTACGAATCTGAAGATAATCACATCATTATTGGCAGCATCGATGGTATATCTACCATCCAGGTCTGTAGAAGTACCATTTAAGGTACCTTTAATCAGGACTGTTGCCTGCGGCAAAGGTTGTCCTGTGTCATCGAGCACACGCCCCGTAATGGTTCGTGTTTGGGCAAAAGCACCCCACGCCAGCAGCAAAGCCGCCAGCGACAGTAGCATTTTTCTCATTTGATATAGATTAAGTGGTTGACAAAAAAATTATTCGGTTGTTTTAGCGGGTAGTCAATAGCCTTGGAAAAATACCTACCCCTCTCTCAACCACAACAGACCACTGATTTGAAAGCTATATTGCAACTAATGCCAAACATTACGCAACTAGCCAGACCCTTTATTGATATTTTAGTTTCCAAAATAAAACTACGTCAGAATTTTACTAACCTCAAATTTTGTAAAGATAAATTGACATAAAAATTCAGTTTCACCAATAATGACCCATAAAACGTCTATAATTCGCCCCTCAACAAGGCCTCAAATGGCTCTGGCAACGGAAGTCCGCTCAAATCAATTACATTTGCGCCATGGCAAAATACAGGGGTAAAAAGAAGATTATTGAGCAGGTAGAAGTTCAGGGAATTGCCGCGGAAGGCAAGTGTATTGCTAAAGTAGATGAGCAGGTAATTTTCATTGAAAAGGTGGCTCCTGGCGATGTAGTTGACGTTCTTATCACACGCAAAAAGCCCAACTTTATGGAGGGTACCCCCGTGCACTTTCACTCCTTTAGCCCCGATAGGGTAGACCCGTTTTGTGAACACTTTGGTACATGCGGTGGTTGCAAATGGCAACATATTCCATACCCTATTCAGCTTAAGTATAAGCACCAACAGGTAGTAGACAATTTGCAACGCATTGCCAAAGTTGAGCTGCCTGAGATTCACCCAATATTGGGTTCATCTAAAACCCGGCATTACCGCAATAAGCTGGAGTATACTTTCACAAACTGGAAGTGGCTTACCCAAGATGAAATTGAAAGTGATAGAGCAATTGATCGTAGGGCTCTGGGCTTCCACATTCCGGGCCGATTCGATAAAATATTACAGATTAAAAACTGCTACCACCAGCCAGAGCCTTCTAACCAAATACGATTGGCTGCCGAAAAATTCTGCAAAGAAAATGATATTCAGTTTTACGACCTGGTCAAAAAAACCGGCAACGTAAGAAACCTCATCATTCGCAATTCAGTGAAAAATGAGTGGATGGTGATCGTACAATTTGCCTGTGAAGATGAGAAGAACGCACAGCTTTTGGACTTCTTGAAAAATGAGTTTCCGGAAATCACCTCACTGCAATATGTAATTAATAATAAACCGAACGAGACCTTCCATGATTTGCCGGTAGAGGTTCATCATGGCCACGACTATATTATGGAAGAAATGGAAGGTATTCAGTTTAAGGTAGGCCCCAAATCTTTTTATCAGACCAATGCTCTGCAAGCCTATGAACTTTATAAAGTAGCCAGAGATTTTGCGGGGCTTACAGGCCAGGAGGTAGTATACGACCTTTATACCGGCACCGGCACCATTGCTAATTTTGTGGCCAAAAAGGCCAAAAAGGTAATAGGCATAGAGTATGTAGAAGCCGCCATTGAAGATGCCAAAATAAATTCTGAGATAAACGGCATAGATAATACTCTCTTCTATGCAGGAGACATGAAAGATATACTCAACGATGCCTTTATCGCTGCTCATGAAAAACCCGATGTAATCATAACAGATCCTCCTCGGGCAGGTATGCATCAGGATGTGGTAGACATGCTTCTGAAGATTGAAGCCAGAAAGATTGTTTATGTGAGTTGCAACCCGGCCACTCAAGCCCGTGATATTGGCCTCTTAGATGCTAAATACAAGCTAAGCCAGGTACAACCCGTAGACATGTTTCCACAGACCCATCACGTAGAAAATGTGGTGTTGTTGGAATTACGAAATTGATTTTTTTTGAAACTGCTCCAGCCCTCAATTGGTTGGGTAAACAAAAGCTAGATTATGAACCAACTTACTTTTAGAAACGGAGACAAAATAGACGCTATAGGTTTGGGCACCTGGAAGTCTGAACCGGGAGAAGTGTATAACGCAGTAAGAGAGGCCATAAAAATTGGTTATCGACACATTGATTGCGCCTGGATTTATAAAAACGAAAAAGAAATTGGCCAAGCCTTTGCCGATGCCTTTGCCGAAGGTGATGTAACCCGCGAAGAGTTATTTGTTACTTCCAAATTATGGAACACCTACCATCACCCTAACGATGTAGAGGAGAACATTAGAGAAACGCTTCAGGACCTACAGCTGGACTACCTGGACCTCTATCTTATGCACTGGCCTGTAGCCGTAAAAAAAGGGGTAGGCTTTCCTGAAAAAGCCGATGATTTCATTAGTCTGGAAGAAATTCCTCTAATCGACACCTGGAAAGCCATGGAAAAGCTGGTAGACCTTGGGCTTACCCGCCACATTGGGGTTTCTAACTTCAACATCCCTAAACTTCAGGAGCTTATTAAAGAGGCGCGCATTGTGCCAGAAATGAACCAGGTAGAATCACACCCCTTGTTGGCCCAAACCGAACTACTGGAGTTCTGCAAGAAACATGACATTCTCTACACGGCCTATTCTCCTTTGGGCTCTCGCGATAGAAGCGCAGGCATGAAGAACAACGATGAGCCAGACATGTTTAAATTACCGCGTATTCAGGCTATCGCAAAAAACCATGGAGTACACCCTGCACAAATTCTAATTAAATGGGCAGAAGCGCGTGGCACATGTGTAATCCCTAAGTCGGTAAACCCCCAGCGACTCAAAGCCAACCTTGAATCGGCCAACATTCCTTTGAGCGATTACGAAATAATGGAAATCAACAAACTAGATATGGGCTATCGCTATATCGATGGTAAGTTCTGGGAAAGAGAAGGAGGCCCATACACTGCCGAGAGCCTTTGGAATGACTAACTGGTGCAGTATGGCATAGGGTTTGGATTTTCTAGGAAGAAAAATCAAACCCTATTCTATTATGAAACCTATTAGAAAAACGTATTTCAGCTTTTTAGTGGCCGCCACGCTCGTTTTTGTGGCCTGCGACAATGCTAATGAAGATGCCAGCCCAACAGCACCACAGCTGCCTCCGGCCGAATCTATGTCGGCTGAAATGGGGGCTTTTCCCTCAAATGGAGAAAATTCTTCTAAAAATGATAATCAAGACAGAGAACACTTTACTTATGCCGCTGCCAATGTGGTATTCTGGCAAAGTATTTTAAAACTGCAGCTGGCCGTTCCCGTGGCCGCCTTCAAGGAGTCTTTCAACCATCCTTTTATATACCTTCAGGATGAACAACGCTGGAAGTCGTCATACTCCGTAACAGTAGGTGACAAAACTTACGAAGCTACCTTGTATGGAGAGCGCGAAGAAGATGAAATTGAGTGGGAGATGTACCTTTCAGCAGAAGGGCAGTTTGAGAACTTTCTGTGGTTTACCGGAGAATCTGAACTAGACAACACTGGCGGAAGTTGGACCCTGTATAAAAGTCCTTCTGAGCCAAGAGCTGTTCTGACCATTGAATGGGAGAAAGAAGGAAACGAAGTAGAAGCGGCCTATACCCTGGTAGACGAGCAAGCCGATAAGGTAGACAGCTACATTGAATACGGAACCACTACTGAAAATGGCTTTACCCATTTCTACGAAGTTTCTATTGAAAGCAAAACTGAAGAAGATTATGAGGTGTTTATTCTCTACAATGCTAACACTCGTGCCGGCAAAGTAAAATCAGAATCACGCTTTGGAGACGATGCCTTTAGATGTTGGGATAGTAATTTCATAGACACCACCTGTTCTAATTAAAAAGTAAAAGCCCTGATCGGATGAATCCGATCAGGGCTTTGGTAATCAAAAATCTATAATTCTTTTAACTATATTTTCTTGACATTCACGGCATTAACGCCTCTTCTGCCTTCCTCAGTATCAAAAGAAACTTTGTCGTTCTTTTCGATGGCATCCACTGTACCTGACACGTGAACGAAGACATCTTTTCCATTTTCGTCATCAACGATAAAGCCGAAGCCTTTCTCATCGTTGAAGAATTTTACGGTACCTGTTTTCATTGTAATTTGTAATAATAGTATTAAATAATGCGTCAAAGCTAGCAATTAGTTTGACACTCTCTACTACTTACGTATGAAAAGACTGTTAATTGTGCGGCATGCCAAGTCGAGCTGGGACTTTCCGGAACTCTCTGATTTTGAGCGACCTCTTAATCACCGGGGAGAAAAAGACGTTCCGGACATGGCTACCCGGATAAAAAAATTGGGACTGAAGCCGGAGCTAATGATTTCTTCTCCGGCCAACCGAGCCATAACCACGGCTC
>NZ_DDDQ01000031.1:30969-31641 GCF_002336325.1 Roseivirga sp. UBA1976
GGAGCCATAACCACGGCTCGTGGATTTGCCTCCGTTTTGGGCTATCCTGAAAGCCACATTGTAGAAGACAAGCAACACTATCATGCCTCGAGCCAGGAGTTAAGGCAGCTGATTAGGAACTTTAGCGATAACTATGGTGTGATTATGCTGTTTGGTCATAACCCCGGCCTCACCTATCTTATCAACGAATTGTCTGACTTTAGACTAGACAATCTACCCACGTGTGGCATCTGTGGTATTGACTTCTTTATAGACTCCTGGAGTCAGGCTAAGAGAGGAACCGGGAAGAAGTTTTACTATGATTTCCCTAAAAACAAGTGAGTTAAATATATTCGTCTAAGCACAATCGATGAAAACACCTCTTTTAAAACCTTACGCAGTTCTTCCATCTTTGATGGTCCTTTTTGTCTTTTTAGGACTGGTTATTTACAAACTAGCCTTTGAGTTCAATGAACTTGAAAAATGGAGAGTTCTATTTCTTGCTATAGGAGGTACTTTGAATTTTTGTTTGTTACTCACCTACCTAATTGCATACATCTATTTTAATAAAAGAACCAAAAGATTAGAGAGTCAATAAAATAAAAAGAGAGAGAAGAACACTAGCTCAACTCCCTCTCAATACTTAATACCCAATACTCCGTACTAAAGAATAAACTCGCTCAAGTCTTTATT
>NZ_DDDQ01000008.1:0-36530 GCF_002336325.1 Roseivirga sp. UBA1976
CATTCTTTTCTTTCCTTTTTTCTGCTTTTCAAGCAATTTACGCTTACGCGTAATATCTCCTCCGTAACACTTGGCCAACACGTTTTTACGCATGGCTTTTACAGTTTCTCTGGCTATTACTTTTGTACCAATCGATGCCTGTACCGCAATTTCAAACATCTGCCGTGGAATAAGATCCTTTAGTTTTTCGCAGAGCCTTTTTCCCCACTCATAGGCTTTGTCTCTGTGCACTATAGCCGAAAGCGCATCTACTTTGTCTCCATTGAGCTGGATGTCCAGCTTTACCAGATTGGACTGTCTGAAGCCTATCAACTCATAGTCTAATGAAGCGTAGCCTCTGGAAATGGTTTTGAGTTTGTCGAAGAAATCGAAAACTATCTCGGCCAGAGGCATTTCAAAGGTTAGCTCTACTCTGTCTGAGGTAAGGTAAACCTGGTTTTTAATGATACCGCGCTTTTCCATGCACAGCCCCATGATGCCTCCCACATACTCAGACTTGGAAATAATTTGAGCACGGATAATCGGCTCTTCCATGTGAGACATCTTATTGGCCTCGGGCATTTCGGAGGGTGCATTGATTTTCTTCACCGTGCCATCGCCCATTATGGCATGAAACTGAACGGACGGAACGGTTGTAATCACCGTCATGTCAAACTCCCGCTCCAATCGCTCCTGCACAATTTCTAAGTGCAGCATTCCCAGAAAACCACATCGGAAACCAAAACCTAGTGCTGCCGAAGTTTCAGGCTCCCATACCAACGAGGCGTCATTTAACTGAAGTTTCTCCATAGAAGCCCTCAGTTCTTCAAAGTCTTGTGTGTCGACCGGATAAATTCCGGCAAAAACCATGGGTTTCACATCTTCAAAACCCTTTACCATTTTCTGAGTAGGCCTATCGACATGGGTAATGGTATCACCCACTTTTACCTCCTTGGCCACTTTAATACCGGAAATGAGGTAACCTACATTACCTGCCTTAATTTCTTGCTGTGGAGACTGTTTTAATTTGAGAATACCAATTTCATCGGCATCGTATACCTTGCCCGTATTCACAAACTTTACCTTATCTCCCTTTCTTATAGTTCCGTTGAAAACGCGGAAGATTACTTCAATTCCTCTGAAAGAGTTGAAGACTGAATCGAAAATCATGGCCTGAAGGGGTTCGTCAGGATCTCCGGTGGGTGCCGGAATTTTTTCTACTATGGCCTCCAAAATTTTATCTACACCAATCCCCTCTTTACCGCTAGCCAGAATTACATCTTCTCTCGCACAACCGAGTAATTCAACAACCTGATCGGTCATTTCTTCGGGCATGGCTCCCGGCAAATCAATTTTATTCAACACAGGAATAATCTCCAGATCATGCTCCAGGGCCAGATACAGATTAGAAATGGTTTGTGCTTCTACACCCTGCGAGGCATCTACAATAAGCAGTGCTCCTTCACAGGCAGCAATGGAGCGCGACACTTCATAAGAAAAATCAACGTGGCCGGGAGTATCAATTAAGTTAAGAACATACTCTTCACCCTTGTAGTTATAGTTCATCTGGATGGCGTGCGATTTAATGGTAATACCTCGCTCGCGCTCCAAATCCATATCATCCAACAGTTGATTTTGCATCTCCCTTTCCGACACAGTACCTGTGTACTGCAACAACCTATCGGCCAGGGTGCTCTTGCCATGGTCGATGTGCGCAATGATGCAGAAATTCCGAATTCTCTTCATATACCTCTAAACGAACCGCAAAAATAGAAAAAGTTGATGCATTTTAAGATTCTGACTACCACTCATTTTAGAATGACTGCTCAGGCTGCCACTTAAGCGGCATGTGCCCATTTGTTTTGGGCCGCTATGCCCCAGAAGATGATGAAATATATTCGGCATCACGGCCATATTGGCTACTTTTGCCGCATGCTTTTGGCCGACAAGAAAAAACAGGAAAACATTTCGGAATACATCATTTACATGTACCAGACCGAGATGCTCATTCGAAACTTTGATTTCGATCTTGAGAAAATAAAAATTCATGTTTTTGGAAATATCCCCGATGAAAAGATGACTGAAGCCCAGCGAGAAGAGGCCATTGACTGGTATGCTGAGGTAATTGCTCAAATGAAGAAGGAGAAGCTAGAAAAAGAAGGTCACCTGGCAGAAGTGCAACAGATTGTAGAACAACTGTCTGAGCTTAGTATTAGGCTACTGTCAGAAAATGAAGATTACCGTGCAGTATTCAATGCAGCGCGCCCGGCTATTCGCGAAAACATTGAAGCTTCTGAAGGGCTAATCTCAAACCCTGTTCAGGTTTGCCTCAACGGGGTTCTTGGGCTATTAATTGCCCGCATGAACGGCCGCCATATCCCAGACGACACTATGGCTCAGATTGAACACTTCGGAAACATACTTTCCCTGCTCTCCCACTTCTATAAAAAGAATCAGTCTTCGAGCTAACGCAACAGTATTCGATTATACATACTTCATCTTCTCATTGTTTTATTTTGTAACTTAATAGTTGCGATATTGAACCCAACCAGTTACTCAAGCCACACAATGAGCATGAAGCACATACATACACTGGCTCTATTCCTGTTTGCCCTATGGCCTTTGAGCGCTCAAACCATTGAAAAGAGCTACATAAGCACCGATAAGAATATCTATGCCCCCGAAGACACCATTTGGTTTAAAACCTTTGTATTGGGTATAGACAACCAACTATCTGACCGCAGCTTGGCCTACCATGTACTGCTAGCCGATAGTTTGGGCAATAAAAAAGCCGATACAAGCTGGCCGGTTTACAATGGCATGTCAGACGGTTACCTAATTGCCCCGGCCGAAGAGGGACTTTATACGCTTATGGGTGTTTCGGGGCAAATGGTTGGTTCAGACTCGTCCCTGTATTTTTCAAAGTCGGTTTTTGTAAGAAGTATTGAGCCCGATGCGTACAAGTTACTGGCCTTTCCCAGATACAGCAGGTTTAGTAAAGATGCCGCCAACCCTGTGGATGTTTATGCCCGAATTGACAATGACAAACCGGTTGCTCAGCTTAACCTTACCTACAGAGCTTTGGCCAACGGAGTGACCGTTGAAAGTGGAAAAATAAAGACGGATACTACAGGGGCGGCAAGGGTGTTTCTCGGTTCTTCCAAAAAATCTATACCAACTCCCTCTCACCTATGGATTCAGGTCGATGAAGCATCACTAAGCAAACCCGTTCATCTTTATGTTCCTCTTCCGGCAGAGCAGGAAGAAAAGATAGACTTACAGTTCATTCCGGAAGGTGGCCACCTAATTGCCAATACCATAAACCACATTGCTTTTAAAGCTATTGATCGAACAGGCCGCCCTTTCGATTTCGAAGGATATCTGAAAGATGAAACAGGCACAATACTGGATACTCTCAAGAGCACCCACGCGGGCATGGGAAGTTTTGAACTCATGCCAGAACTCCACAAAGAATATTCAGTGGTCATAGCTAACTCCCCTCAGCCAGAAGAAATCTACTATTTACCAGAGAGCCATTTAACCGGTATTGCCCTACACCTCAAGCGACAGAACAATGATAGAGTTTTAGCAATAAAACCCAGCCAAAACCTAATGAATACGAAAGGCTTTCTTACGCTGAGCAATCAGACCGATACTATTATGCACCTAGACTTTACCTTGCAAGAGAACTTGGCCTGGAGAGTACCTGAACAAAATTTAATTGCAGGCATTTATAAGGTTACTGTGCAGAGCAAAACACTTGAACTCGTTGCAGAGCGACTCATATTTGTTAATGCCAAACGAAAACTGAACATAGACCTTCAACTGGACAAAAAAGATTATTCTCCTCGCCAAAAAGTAGAGCTGACACTTACTGTCAAAGACGAAACGGGTGCTCCGGTAAAAGGAAATTTTGCCTTGGCCGTAACCGATCAGGAGTTCTCTAAAGCCCCTAACAATCAACAGCCTCATTTGCTTTCGCAACTGTTGCTTACGGCCGAGTTAAGAGGAAAAATCCCTACTCCTAATTTCTACTTTTCTGGCCAACCCGGGGCCTCAGAAGCACTCGACCTGGTAATGCTCACTCACGGCTGGCGAAAATACAGTCCAAGCCGTTATAAAGATCCCGAAGCTATTGTTGGCCAGAGCCTATCCTTTATTGGCAACAACCCCATTACCGGTGTAGAAATACTTATTGCTACCAAATACTCTGAAAAACCTGACACTGTGCGCTCAGGAGAGCGCGGACGCTTCATTGTTGAGTCATCTTTTTTCAAAAGTAAGGGAGACTCTGTCTTACTATTTCTGGCCGGGCAAGAGAAAGGGAAGAGAAAAGTACAATTGGTTTCAGACACGGAAAGACGTAAAGCATTAATAGGTTCTCTCATTAGAGGAATAGGGCATGAGAAAAACTCGCATGCCCCTCTTGAGATTTATAAGCCACAATTTAAGGTGGCAAAGAGCCGATTCAATAATTCTACTCTACTGAGTACTTTCAAAGTAAAGTCAAGCACTGTCATACCTCGAGGGAGCTGTAATGTAGAGGATTTTCACACTCAGTTTCCCTGGAAAACCAAAACCATTGAAGAACTAGATTTATCGGATAACGATATAATTGAGTTAATAAAACAAGTAAGCAACGAAGTAGAAGGTATTGGTGCCACCAAATTAAACCTCGATTACTCCGACCCCTTTTCAGGATCAAGAATTCCCATCAACGATGTTTTGAAAAGCAAAAAATGGCCACATGTATTTTCTATAAAGGTAAACTGTGACCCTCGCGGCATGCAAGCTGTTGGCAAACGCACAGTAAGAGAACCCATTGGAAGAGGTCAAGTTGAAGTACCCCGTGGTGGAGCCTATGAAACTCTCTACACCATTGACTGGAGCAACCTGGAGTCTATATCAGTAAGCTATCCTGCACCCTCATCTTTGATTTTAGGTCATGGAGACGATGGAAAGCCCAACGAGCTCAACTTTCCGGAGGTAATTCTAAGAACTAAGAACGGAGTGGTAATTCCTAAGCCTGCTATTAACGATCGAATAGTTCATCCGGTGCACCGCAATTACACCAAAGAATTTTACTCACCTCTATACGAAACCGATGAGCAAAAAAACGACCCTGTGCCGGACTTAAGAACAACCATATATTGGAATGCCAACGTGGTAACTAGCGAAAACGGTCAGGCCAAAATAACGTTTTACAATGCCGATAGGCCCAATCCAATTCAAGTTACGGTAGAAGGCATTGGAGCCTACAGCCGTCTGGGTTATTCCAGTATAAACTATCAGGTTATTGAAAGCAACCAGTAAAGATCTATTGCTTAACTATTTGCCCACCTTTCATCACAAAGCTCACGCGAGTCATGGCTGAGATATCTTTTATAGGATCTCCCTCCACAGCCACTATATCGGCCAGTTTCCCAACCGAAAGGGAGCCTACCGTATCATAAATACGCAACAGTTCTGCGGCTGTCTTTGTGGCCGACTGGATAGTCTCCATGGGGCTCATCCCCGCTTCCACCATATATACAAACTCCTTTCCATTCTCTCCATGAGGAAAAACACCCGCATCGGTTCCAAACGCAATCTTAACTCCCTTTCGGTAAGCTTTGGCAAAGGTGTCTTGTATTTGAGGGCCTACCTCCAAAGCCTTAGGCACTACTACCGGAGGAAAATAACCCGGTATCTGTGCCTTCTCTACCACAAACTTTCCGGCCGAAATGGTAGGCACATAATAGGTACCTTTTTCAATCATCAGATCCATGGTTCTTTCACTCATAAAAGTGCCATGTTCAATTGAATTAATACCTGCCTCAACAGCCCTGTACATTCCCTCATCGCCATGAGCATGGGCAGCCGTCACAAAACCGTATTCACGTGCTGTCTGCACAATCCCCTTAAGTTCATCCATTTGAAATTGAGGCCCCTGACCATCCTTAGCAACCGAAAGCACCCCTCCGGTAGCCGTAATTTTAATTACATCGGCTCCATTCTTATACCGCTGCCTAATAGCCTTTCTGGCCTCATCATAACTATTTACTACACCTTCCTTGGGACCCGGGTCTCCCATTAACTCAGCCTTTCCCCCATTAGTAGGGTCGCCATGACCTCCTGTGGTTGCAATGGTCTTTTCTGCAGTATAAATGCGGGGACCTAACACTTTTCCTGCATTAATGGCATTGCGAAGCGATACATTGACTCCGGTTCCTCCAAGATCTCTAACAGTAGTAAAACCGGCCATTAAAGTGCGTTCGGCATATACCTGAGCATCATAGGCTATATCTGCCGGATTGAGCGTATAGCGTTGTACTTGCGAATTCGGACTGCTCTGACTTTCAATGTGCACATGCATATCCATAAGTCCAGGCATTACTGTCTTACCTTTTAAATCGATCACCCGGTCGTCTTTTCCAGGCGCGGAAAAGCCGGAGTTGATAGCCACAATTTTATCCCCTTCCACTACAAGGGTCATGTTTTGTTGCACCCTGCCCAACTCAACATCAATCAACTGCCCGCAATAAATTAGCTGGCGTTGCGCCCATGCCTGAGTATAAAATAAACTGATGATAACAAGTACTATTAACCGATTCATTGCCTATAGGTTTATTCAGAAAACTAAATATAGGAATTTGAAGCTTGTCGCAAGCAACTATCTGTCGATGGCATTTTTTTTCGAAAAACGACTCTATTTCTTTCGAATGAGTCTGGCGAGGTACTGATCGTTTTCTTCGTGTAGAATGTAGGTGTGCCAGCCAAGCGCATCAGCCTCCACAGTCAGGGTATCCGCATCAATATATACCCAATCGAACCAGTCGCCCCTCTTGCCTCTGTATTCATACTGAAAACTTACTTCACCATAGTAGGAGCCTAAAGGCTTGGCACTAGCCTCGTAGAGGTAAGAAATATCGCTCGAGTCCACAATAATTTGCCCTTCTTCACCCAATAACTCTGAAGCCTTTTTGAGAAAAACCCGAAGACTACTAAGCCTGCCTATAAAACCAATGCCATTCATAAGACACAAAAGTGTATCGAAAGGAGTCGCTGTATAGCTGAAAAAATCGTGACACACAGCATTTTCTATACCTGATTCCTTTGCAATGCGCATAGCCTCTTGCGAGGTATCAAGGGCCACAACCTCATGCCCCCAATGTTGCAACACCAGGGCATGGCAACCTGTGCCTGCACCTACATCGAGCACACGACCTTCGCACACGGAGAGGGCCATTTTTTCCAGATCAGGCATTTCTTCATAACTCCTGAAAAAATACCACAATGGCATTTCTTCGGCCGGACCATAAGTGTTGTGAAGAAGTAGTTTATGCTCTTCGTTACCAGAGAAAAAATCGCTCAGGGCGCTATCGTAAGGTGTTTTCATGTGCTCCGGCAAACTTAGCCAAAATATCGTTGTACCCTGCAGCCCCTTACCACAATGCACTACCGAACTTTCTTCGGTAATTAGCAAGAATAACCGAACAGAAAACCCGCATTCATAAACATAACCTTACGGAAAAAATGCCATGCGGAGAAAGTAAAAAATTCAATAAATATCAGTAGAACAGATAGTTACATGAGCGGTAACCATTCAAATCCAAAATAGACCGATTTGGATAATTCTGATATAGCCCCCAATTAACAATCGCGACTTTTACATGTTCATACATTGGAATGCTATTGCCAGACATGAAAAGGTCGATTCTTTTACTGCTACTACTCACTTCGCTAAATTTTGGTGTTGCGCAAGTTCAACCAAAATCCTTCAATGCTGTTCGTACTACCGAAAAGATAAAAATAGATGGGGTGTTCGATGAAGCTTCCTGGCAGGAGGCTCCTGTGCTTACAGACTTTGTACAACGCAGACCAAACCCGGGAGCTCCCTCTCAGCGCAAAACAGAAGTACGGCTAATGTATGATGACGAAGCTGTTTATATAGCGGCAAAGATTTATGAAGATCGGGATCAGGTTTTCAATATACTCACTAACCGAGATAACATAGGCAACTCCGACTACTTTGGCGTTGCTATAGACCCTTTTAAGGCCGGTCTCAATGGAGTAGGTCTATTTGTAACCGTGGCGGGCGTTCAGTACGATGCCCTTTATTCTAATGGTGGTAATGAAAGAATATGGCGCAACGATAACGACTGGAATGCAGTATGGTTGTCGGACACCAAAATAAATGACGATCACTGGACGGCCGAGTTTAAGATACCTTATGCTGTACTTCGCTTTAATTCCAGAGAGGTGCAGGAGTGGGGTATTAACTTCTTCAGAAAATCTACGGCTCTCAATGAAGACTCGTTCTGGAACTCTATTGATCCTCAAATTGATGGTTTTCTAAACCAGGCCGGAGTGGTAAAAAACCTTAGAAACATAGAAACACCCACCAGGTTGTTCTTTTACCCTTATGTGTCTACAGTAGTAAGCCGCTCTACGGCTACTGGCTTTGTAGAGCCTCAATTCAATGGGGGAATGGACATTAAGTACGGCATAAACGATGCCTTTACCCTGGATGCAACTCTAATTCCCGATTTTAGTGGAGTGCGGTCAGATAATCAGGTGCTCAACCTCTCGCCCTTCGAAGTTCGGTTTGATGAAAACCGCCAGTTTTTCACTGAAGGTGTGGAGCTATTTAACAAAGCGGGCCTTTTCTATTCCAGAAGAATTGGTAGCACATTTGGCAACCTTACCGAAGAATTGAACGACAATGAAACTATAATAGTAAGACCGCAGGCCGCTCAGCTTATCAATGCCTCTAAAATTACAGGAAGAACCAACAGCGGTCTTGGCATTGGCTTCTTTAATGCCTTAACCGAGCGCACCTTCATTACTGTTCAGGATACTGAAACGGGAGCTGTTCGGGAGATAGAAGCCGATCCGCTCACAAACTTTAATGTAATTGTGCTGGATCAAAACCTTAAAAACAACTCCAGCCTTACACTAACCAACACCAACGTTATGCGAGGAAAAAATGCTGACGATGCCAACGTAACGGGCTTAAATTTCAACCTCAATGACGAATCGCTCACCTGGCGTGTTCGGGGTTTTTATGCCTATAGCCAGATTGCATCGCATAATATCGAAAACAACAACATTGACAGAAAGACCGGGTATAAATACAACATAGGCTTTTCTAAAACCCGTGGCAATTTTCAATTTGGTGTTAACAGAAATGTAGAAACAGACGACTACGACATTAACGACCTGGGCTTTTTAAGAAGAGCCAACCGAATAGACCATGAGCTAAACCTCTCCTATTTACAGTTTGAACCCAAAGGCATATTCAACGACTATCGCTACGGAGTTCGTCTCGAACACAACAAACTGTACAACCCCAACATGTTCTCAGAATTTCAGGTAAGTGCAAACTTTGGAGGTAGTTTTAGAAACTTTTGGGGTTTCTCTGTAGATGCCAACACCAACCCGGTAGAGAGCAACGACTACTTTGAAGCTCGTGTACCGGGCTACATTTTCAAGCGGCCGGAAAGCTACTCTTTTGGAGCCCGCCTAAACACCGATAGCCGAAAGAACTTTCGACTCTCCGGACGTTTAAGGTTTTGGAAACGACCCGACTGGGATCAGGTAGACAATTCTGCCAATATTGGCGCTCGCCTGCGAATGGGTACGAGAGTAGAAATTAACCACAATGTAGACTATTCGTTCCGTGAAAATGAAAGAGGCTATGTGAGAAGAATCTATGACAACAGCGGAGCACTGGAGCATGTGGTATTTGGAATTAGAAATGTGAGAAACCTCACCAATACACTATCCTCCAGCTACATCTTTACCAATCGCATGGGAATCACCTTTAGAATGAGACACTACTGGAGCCGGGTTGAATACAACGATTTCCTTGAACTTACAGAAGACGATAGACTGCAAGACATTGATTATACCGGAACCGACTCTACTACAGGAGAGCCACTTCACAACCGCAACTTCAACCAGTTTAACATAGACATGGAGTACAACTGGCAGTTTTTGCCAGGTAGTGAAGTGCGGGTAATCTGGAAACGATCTATTGGTACAGACGACCTGAATACTCAGCTCGACTTCTTCGATAACTTTGGCAATACGCTTTCCGCGCCCAACTTTGACACAATAACTATTCGCATGGTGTATTTTGTTGACTATCTTAAAATCAAGAATATTTTCAGAAAGTCTTAACAAACGTAAAACCTATTAACTTTTTAGCGCACCTCTATCTTTCAGGCCCGAACGCACAGTTAACTGTCGGCAACTTTATGGGTGACTTTGTGAAAGGAAGCCAATTGGGCCATTTGCCGGAGATGGTGGCAAAGGGCGTGATACTGCACCGCGAAATAGACCACTACACAGACCACCATCCAATCGTTGGTCTTAGCAAGGATAAACTCCGGTTAAAGTATAGGCATTATGCAGGAGTGATCGTGGACATGTATTATGACCATTTTCTGGCCAAAAACTTCAATGAATACTCTAGCCAACCCCTATGGGCTTTTGCTCAGGAAAAATACGAGCTTCTTCAGGCCAACTACGAGTTCATTCCTCCACGCGGCCAACACATGCTACCCTACATGATCAAAGGCGATTGGCTGACCAATTATGCCCGCCAAGAAGGTTTACACAGGTCGCTCACCGGCCTTTCCCGTAGAACCAAATTCAACTCGAAACTTGAGCTTGCCATCCAGGATCTTACCGAGCACTACTCCGTTTTTGAAACAGAATTTCGTGAATTCTTTACTGAAATAAGGGAGCACATTTCCCAATTCAGGCAAGATTTGATTAATTCGAAGCTATGATCGTTTCCCGTCCTAAAAGGAACACCATTTTTGCCCTGGGAGTGTCCACCCTTATCTGCGGTTTTGGGTCGCTCTATTTTATGCGCCAAGTATTAGCCGAACCCGATGGCGTGTGGAGATATATAGTACTGGGTATATTGTTGTTGTGTACCTCCATTCTTATATACAAGCTGCTATTCAATTATAAGGTCATTAAAATAAGCCACGATCTGGTGCATATTTATTACCCCTTTCGCTTCTTTAAAACGGTTCAGCCCATCAAAGACCTTGGTGCCTGGCAAGAAACTATTATTGAAACGAATAAAACTGAATTTAGAGAGCTAAAGCTGGTTTTTATGAACAAAGGGTTTGTAAAAATTACGAACCAGGAAAATAGCGACTATGACAAGGTATATAAATACGTGAAGAAAAAAGCTCCCAAAAAAGAAGTGAAAGAATGATTAAAAACCTGCTCTTAGTGGCCTTAGGTGGTGGAGTAGGCAGTGCCTTGCGCTACTTTATTCAAGAAGGATTGCACAAGCAGCAAGAAGGCTTTGCTCCATACGGCACCTTTGTGGTTAATATAGTGGGCTGTTTTCTTATTGGCCTGTTTATGGGCTGGGCACAAAGTGAAAAGTACCTTTCCGAAGACACCAATCTGCTACTCATTTCCGGTTTTTGCGGTGGTTTCACTACCTTCTCTACTTTTGCTATGCAAAGCAATGAGCTTATGCTAGGAGAAAAACCTCTTCAGGCTATTCTATATGTTGGGTTAAGTGTGGTGGTGGGCATGACTCTAGCCTATTTAGGGTATAAAATATGGAGATAGTTAAGCATTACTACTTAATTATCTAAAAATTCACTCAAATTCATAGTATCACCCAATATTGGCACTTTAACACCAAGAAGTTTATTATCCTTGTCAAAGCTTAAGTAAACTGGATCGGTTATACCTACTAAACTTTCAGGTAAATTAGAGTTGACTATTAATGTGTTATAGTCAAAATTATTCAAAATGATCCTTAATTCTCGAACAGATCGGAAGTTAGCTAGTAAAAAAATATTCTTGTTTTCTGTTGCACTTATCTTAAGCAACTCCTGATTTATACATGAAATACAGTGAAAATCAGAAAAGAAAAAGAAGGTATTTTCAACTCCATTACCCCTAACATTTCCGAGTAGGGTTAACTGTTTAGATTTGAGCTCTTTTACCACAATCTCATCCAAAATATCCAAACTCAACTCTCTCTTTAATTTGGACTCAACAATACTCGAATCAGAAAAATCCTTATTCCTTCGATGTGAACAATTAAATATTATTAATGAAATAATTGTAAAAATTAAAATATTTCGCATTCAAGTATAATAGGATTACTTAAATCATCGACCTCCTTGATTATATCTAAAAATTCGGCTCTACTTTTACTCAAATCATTCAATAGATCAGCATCTACTACTTTCTTGAGTTCGTCTTTCGCATAATTCAATTGTTCAACATTAAGAGGTATATAATGCTTATCTCCATTGGTATGAATAGGGAAATCTTGTATCGCTCCAAATAATATATCGTCCTTTATTCCTGAAAAAGACTTGATCTGTTTGGATTTCTTGTTATAAAGAACCGTTACAATACCTCGATACATAATCCTAATCTGAACTACGCTAGATGTTTCTAGTACTGGCCAATTATATATCCAAGTATAATCATACCTCTCATTCACCAATT
Source organism: Roseivirga sp. UBA1976 (assembly GCF_002336325.1). Classification (NCBI taxonomy): domain Bacteria; kingdom Pseudomonadati; phylum Bacteroidota; class Cytophagia; order Cytophagales; family Roseivirgaceae; genus Roseivirga; species Roseivirga sp. UBA1976. The sequence goes on from NZ_DDDQ01000008.1 coordinate 12,463, forward strand.
TCGCTTCATCCTTTAATATATGGGACGATAATGAATCTTGATCTAATATTTGATACTTTAATACTATCTCATTTTCGTAAACCTCATAAACCTTCGTATCATGTGATCTGAAGTACAAAAATGAGTTTCCATGTAATGATCTATTAAAGCCTATTGGGGATGAAGTAAATCTATTCAATGACTGGAATATATTTTCTACAAAACGAGGCTGAATATCCTCTTTATCCAATTGAACCAAACCATAAGCAATTTCTTTTGGATCATATTGATTACTTGTAAAAACGATTGAGCCATTATTAAATACAAAAAATGAGTTTGTACTTAGGGGTAAATCAATCTTCCTTAAAAACTTATTATCTCTTGAATATTCGTATAGAGTATACCTTTGATCTATTAAAAAAATAGAATTTTCCTTAACAAAGAAGTCGATTGGATCTAGATGTTCACCAGGCCCCAGACCCTTATTGCCAACTATAAACAAGAACCCTCCCTCTTTATTAAAGACAAAAACATTATTCGATATCCTATTATCCATGACAATTATTAAATCATCAAAAAAATCAACTTTAGATACCTCACCAATTATAATATCTTTAGGTGTTATAAGTTTAATATACCTTCTTTTTTGGAACAACTCAGAAGCTACTCCTATCTCGGGAATAATATCCTCGGAATAAATAGTAATCGCACTATCATACTTTACTTTCTCTACACGACCATTTCTTACATTAAACTTATCCAGCCTATCATTGACTGAACGAGAACTCTCATTATTGTTACAGCCTAGAACAAGGAGGACTAAAATTGAATACAACCATTCTCTTCTTCGAGATATTTTGAAACCCTCCAATAAGGAGGGCTTGTTTGTACTCTTATTCATAAATGACATGGAGAAATAGGAGTGAAATTTGTAATTCTCTCAGTACCAGCACCAGAGCATCTTCCGGACCAACCCTCACATTTTTTAACTTCCCCCGCATAGTGAGCATACACAACACTACCGCCACCGCCTGCGCCGCCTGTAAAAGAAATCGTACCCGGCCCAACAGACCCTCCTACTTCTAATTCTCCAAACCCACTTACAGAACACGCTCTTAGAAGAACATCGTCATACCATTTTTCTTTACCCCAGCCGCCATAAGACATTGTTGAAGTAAATGCAACAAGAATTAATATAGATAAAACTATACTTACTTTTTTCATTTTAACTTATTTAAGTGAATACTCTACTCTGTTTTCAGGTTTTCGAGAAATCCCCTGTAAATAGCATTACCTAAACCGAGCTAAAGACGGGAGATTCAGCTATTAGAATATCCAATGATAATATTTATAATATTTAAATCAAAAATATTGTTGATTTTTTAATAATCTAAGAACTTTCGAATTACTTGCCAAAGCTGCTAAGGCATTGAGATCACTCGCCCAAAGAATAAGGCAAGCAATTATTGATAACCCAAGTGTTCATTTGAATAATATTGATTTTTAATTAAATGTTCTTCCAAATCAAGCAATCTTTAGACTTAGCCACCATTGGTAAATATCCTCAAATCGAAGAGGGTATTTACCCTGTTGGCCTTGATCATCCAAACTTAATCGACAAAATTTTCTTTGAGAAATCAACGTTTTCACCGATTGTTCCTTTATTGAAATTAGCTAAAGCTGCAAAGTATACTGATTTGATGAGTAATTCGGTTTTTGGCCTTGGCCTGAAACTTTTGGTAAGTGATCGACTTAAAACAATTATCGAATCATTCAAACATACGGGTTTTGAATTTTTTGAAACCAAAGTAGAGCATGGACTGGAATCAAAAAGGTACTGGATTATGAGTGCATATGAAATGGACTATGAATCACTAGACCTTGAAGGTTCGAAGTTTATGCTAATGAAAGATATCTTCGAAGAAGTGAAAGAGATACAGTTCAACAGTTTCTCTGATTTATTTAAATGGAGAGAAATACTTGCGAAACAGTATGGACAAGAATTCACGCTTAGAATAAAAAAATTAGCATTCAATACTACTTCTGAAAATGTTCTATTTTTAAATCCAGTTTCCGGTGGAATAGGATACTTTGTATCTGATAAAGTCAAAACTCAAATAGAACAGATTGGATGTACAGGTTTAGACTTCGTAAAGGTTTAGAAAGCCAATGGATACTGAACTACTGCATCTTTTGAACGAATTTTAAAAAAGATTACCGAGCTGTTTTAAACGTAATTGAGCTCGGACTAAAATTAAGGTGTCGCTCTACACTTATTAAACGCTCAATCTCCAGTACCAAATATCCCAAGAAACTTTATATGGCCGAGCCATGATGGATTTCAATTATTGTTCGTTTGTCAGATTAATCTAAATGAATTAAGAAATTTCAGCTGCTCAAGAATGTTTCCTTACAAAGGAATGCTCTATTCTTTTATGGGAAATCATGAACTCAAAAAATCCTGGGTCAATTAGGTCAGCATAGAGGAATAGATCTTGATACAGCCATACCAAGCTGACTATTTTTATCTTTCGCGTCTCGATCGATGAGATTAAAACTTATATTATTGTCAAAATCAATAAGTCAAGATTATTCCGTGAGCAGTGCATCGAGAAGTTTGAGGTTTTCTACAGTTCTCAACATTCTAAAAAAGAGACCAATATCAGCCGTCTTGGGAATTCTACCCATATTAATTCCGGGTTTTGTAGTGATTATCTTGATGATTGTATTTTCTTCTATTGATAACGATGTACCGAAAGTTGACTTAGACCTGATACACGCTAAAGGCGTAGACAAAACTGCACGAATCATTGATATTGAAACTCAATATAATATATCAATTAATGGCGTTCATCCAACAATAATACACTACAGTTACAATGACAATGGACAGGACAAAGTGTCTAAATACCGTGTTCTTGAAGATCGAAAAATTCAAGACTTTGGAGTAGGAACCGAAATTGATATTAAACTATATCAGGGAAGTAGTATAATACTCGGGCTAAAGCCTTACAACTTAGAGAAAGGCTTCTTCTTACTTATCCTATTCCCCTTTCTAGTTGTTGGAGCACCATTCCTAGCGTACTCTGTGTATCACCTATTGAAAGAGATAAAGCTATACAAACATGGAAATTTGATGCAGGGTAGACTTATATCATCCATTCAAAAAAGAGATATACCGTTTTCAAATATTGGCCGGAGTGTTTCTGTGCTCTACGAATATGAAATCAATGGCCAGAGAATGGTAGGTGAGTCAAAAACAGACGACTTGTCCTTCGTGAATAACCAACCAGGTGACTTAATCCCCATATTTGTCTCGAATAGCAACCCTAAAAACTCATGTGTGGTCCCAAAACAAGAAGCTTTTCGAAATAGTTGGAACATTAAGTTTGAATAAAGCCTCCACCAAAGAAGAGGAGACTAATAACTACCTTCATAAGTCTTATTTGACAGGGAATACAGAACCATTCTACCAGGGAACTAGAAAATCAGGTCGCTCAATCATTACGTCCCCCTAATCGGACTGTGGCAAGCTGGCAACATGATCTGAATATGCTTGTAAACAATATCCTTGAGTGTATTGGAGGCTAATGACTCCAATCATAGCCATCCAACCCCTCTAAACAAGCAATTAGCAAATCAATAGCACCTTGAATATCGTCTTTGTCGGCCATTTCAATCACCTGATGCAAGTGTCTGGTTGGAATGGAAATAGCGCCTGAAATAGCTCCTTCCTTACCCATTCGCTGCACTCCGGCCGTATCGGTACCTCCCGCAGTCAACACCTCAGGTTGCCATTTAATTTGAGCCGATGTGGCCGTTTTCTTCATGAAATCTACCATGCGATAATCGCAAATGGTGGAAGCATCCATAATTTTAATGGCCACCCCTTCTCCCAACTTTGTTACCATTTCGTGAGGTTGGGCTCCCGGCAAATCGTAGGCAATGGTAGTATCTAAACCAAAGCCAAAATCGGGATTAATAGTGTGTGCCGAAACATTGGCACCTCTCAAGCCTACCTCTTCCTGAACGGTAAACACACCATAAACATCATACGGATGGTTTTGAAGTTGTTTCAGCGCTTCTATGAGAATAAAAACCGAAACCCGATTGTCGATAGACTTGCAGTTTACACAGTTGCCCATCTCAATTAGTTCACGCTCTCTGGTAATGGGGTCTCCTATAGCCACCCACTTTTCTACCTCTTCTTTCTTCATTCCAAGGTCAATAAAGTAGTCAGAAGTTTTAGCCACCTTACCTCGTTCTTCCTGACTCATTACATGTATGGGTTTGCTTCCCATAACTCCCACCACATCTTTCCGGCCATGAATAATCACTCGCTGAGCAGTTAGTGTTTTAGGGTCGAAGCCCCCCAGCGTATGAAAGCGCACAAAGCCATTGTCATCGATATGAGTAACTATAAAGCCAATTTCGTCCATATGGGCAGCTACCATGGCTTTCTTTCCTTCCGGGTTATTCTTACCCTTTTTCACCGTGATTACATTGCCCATATTATCTACCCTCCACTCGTCCACATGGTTCTTCACTTCTTCAATAACCATCTCGCGTACGCGCTTTTCGAACCCCGGAGCACCAGCTACTTCACAAATTCGCTTTAGTAGGTCAACGTTAATAGACATATCGATTTAATTTTTGGTCGAATATAAAGCTTGAGAAAGGGGAATAAAAGAGGAAGGAAAAATAGAATACAGAAAGACTGCTAAAGGTCTTCGGCCAGGGTAAACACAACGGTGAGCGAGTAAACGCCCGGTCTATATCCCATACCGGGAGTTAATTTATAGTCAATTCGGAAACGGTGTGTAAAAGGATCGTTTGAGCCATCACCAGGCGCATTGGTGCCTACTCCGGAGTTTACCCGAGCATCATCGGCTGCCGAACCTATTAAGTAAACCGGGTTAGATACATCCTGTAACTGAAAGAAGGTATTTTGCTGAGAAGTTCCACCCGGGCTAACTGCCCTTATTTCTAAAATTGAGACTGGTACTGTAGAGGAACCTGCACTGGAGTATGAGGTGAGCAAATCCCACTGACCGGGTGTGGTAGTTTGGGTGCCTACATACAAATCCCACTCGGCAGTAGACTCAATTCTAAACTCTGTGGCGTTGGGACGAATAATACCATTTGTGTATTGACGTATGGTATTAAAGGTAAAATCGATATCGGTACCTCTTGTAATAGAAATGTCCAGAGTCTGGGCAAAACAATAAGAGGCAATTAGGTGAAAAACAATCAGAAAGGTTACCCTTCTGCTCATATACAAAAATATGGAATAAAGTAATACAAAAAGAGGTAACATGAACTGTTACCCCTTTTACCAATCAACATAAATCGAACTAACTTATTTACTACGTCTTAGTAAAACTGTATTTCTTAATTTCTTAAAGGTCTTCTGCCAAAGTGTAGATCACGTTCAAACCATAGTAACCAGCCTGATATTGTGCTGTCAGAGTAGGGATAATTCTGTAGTCTACTCTGAAGAAGTGAGTGTCAGGAGTTGTTAGGTAAGAACCAGCAGCAATACCGTCACCGGCAGCTACAGTACCTACAATGTCCAAGCGAGTATCTGTCAAAGAAGTAAAGTTGTTCAAAGCAGAGTTTCCGGCACCATCTATAATTCTTACCTCTAACAAAGTAGAAGGAATTGTTGAAGTACCTGCGCTTGAGAATGCCTGCAACTGAGACCAGTTAGCAGTTTCGGCCTGTACGTAAAGATCCCAAGGCACAGTAGACTCAACACGAAGTTCAGTTACGTTTGGCTTGATGATACCGTTTACGTAGCTAGGAATGGTATTAAAGGTGAATTCTACGTTAGGGTCTGTAGCCAGCGTAAGGTCCAAAACACCTTGCAAGTCCATAGCTACATACACGAATTCATTGTCGTCTGGTAAAACCTGAGCATTTGCCTGGTTTCCGAGAGCTAAGGCAAAAACTGCCGCTACGACAAATGCCTTAAAGTTTACTAATCTTTTCATGAGTATTAATGTTTAGGTTAAAAGTTTAGACATGTGAATATATGGACTTATATTCATATATACAAATATCCCTCAAAAATTTCTCAACTTTTTTTACCGCTTCGGCAAGCGAAGCCGTAGAGTTCTGCCATGTGAGAGCTTTGAGGGCGCCCATCTATTCTTTACTTTTTTCTTTAATTTCTATTTCAATTTCTGCGGCTGCCACTTCATCCCTATTGCCATAATCCAACACACCCAAAACAGAATACCTGCCCGGAGGATAATCTTTAGGAATAATAAATGTGACATCGCGATTGCTAGCAGGTAGTACCGTAAAGTTGCGTGGTTTAAGGCGCGTTATCTCACCCGTTTGCAGGTTGGTAAACTCCGCATAAGAATTGCATTTGAGAAAAGTCTCTCCCACATTTCTTAGTCGAAGCACCAATTGGTCTTCTTGCTGAGTAAAGTCGATCAACTCTCCTTTAGCGAAAACAGCATTTGGAGGAGTTTGGAAAATGTACACCCCAAAACGATAGGCCTGGTTTAGGTTAACGATTAGCCCATCGCTGTTTTCCTGAGTCGATTGTTTTTCTTCACTCAACCGGATGTAGGCCACTGCCCATCGTGCAACCAATGCACTGGAATCTTGTGGCACGTCCATCACTACTCTGATTTGCTGCGATTCTCCCGGATCTAATTCAAAAAGTGCGGGAGTCGCGCTCAACCAATCTGCACAAGAGCGAGGCAAGGTTCCTTTTTCCATGAACTTACTCTTACCCGCACGTGAAGCATCAAAGTCTCCAAAATCTACAGTAAAGGTTTGTCTACGGTCGGCATTGTTGGTCACAGTTATAAGTCCTGTTGATGACCCACCAGGGCTAACCTTGTAGTTCAACCTTGTCGGAGAAGTGGAGATTTTCTGACCGAAAGCATCAAAAAATGTAAGGCAAAGCAGCATTACTACCAGCGCTGCCCACCGCGTTCGACTGTGTTGATAAAATGATCTCATATGTTGATTGTTAGTTGTTGTCAAATCGTTTAATGTTCAGTTGCCTTCTTTTCTCAATGAGGTAAAAGGCCAGCTGGTAATTACCTCCTAAGTTGTTGATGTCTAAAGTGTAACTAGACTGGGCAAACTCAAACTGGCTATCTACCGCCTGCTCATTCACCTTAATAGTATATTGGCCAAAAGGCACATAGAGCCTAAAGCTACCTTGCAAATCGGTTAGTGTAGAGTAGCTTTCGCCAGTAGCATCTGTAGCCGTTACCCGAATGCCGTTAAGCTTCATTCCTCCCTCACCTAGTGCCGAGTACTGTGCTTTTTGCAGAATGATATTCCCCATTATCTGCACTCCTCGCTTCAGGGGTATGTACACTGCCTGACTGGAGTTTACATCTACCTCCACGCCTTTAGATTTGAACCAGCCCTCTGAATTGGTCAGCAACTCAGTCTCTACAAAATATTTCCCTTCCGGCAGGTTTCTAAAGTAAACCACACCATCCTGGTTAGTCATAAGCGCCTGCCCGTTTACTCTTACAATCACATTTCGCTCAAACTCTTCCCCCTGGTCTCTCAGGTTGTTTCCATTTAAGTCTTTAAATACCACCACCTCAAGGTCATGTGCTTTTTTGCCCGGCTTTTTCAGGTTGAATTGTTTTTTTATTCCAAAGCGAAGAAATGCATTGGACTGGCTGAACGGGTTAAATGCCTGAGTACCAAACTCAGAAACATTGGCCAGTGGGCTTTCTCCTTGTTTGATACTGAAATATTCAACCGTCATATTAAACTCCAGGCCGCTCTTCGAGAAGTAAGTGACTTGCGGTGCCATATTGGCTCTCCACCGGGCCAAAACTGACTCATAGGCCATAGTGAACATGGGACGAACAGAAATTCGTGCCTTTGTAAAATTTAGCTGAGCAAAAGCACTCAAAAACAAGGATTGTGGATTTATGCCATCTTCCACAACCCTTAGGTTGTCCAGCACATTAAAGGGGCCATAATAATAGCGGGCCGAAACGTTGAGGTTTTTATAACGCAAAGTGTTTTCCCAGCGAGACACCAGATATGGCTTCATGTTATAGTCGAGTGCTTTGGTAAAGCCAGAAAAGAAACGGGTAAACAAGCGGGCATCTGAACTTTTGTTGGTGCTAAAGCTTAATCCCATACCGGTGGTCGATGTTCTAAGGTCCAACACTTCCTCATAGGTATAGCGCGGATATACCATAAAATTGCCGTTCTCTGTGGCCCAACCATACTGCCCTTCAAAGGTATTGCGCACAAATTCTCTTCTGGGAAACAGAATACCCTTGCTGTATATCTCAGGGTTACGGCTGTTCATATTCACTCGTAAGCCCACATAAGTAGTTTCTCCCAAATTATACCTGGCATTGGTATTGAAATCTACAGAACCCCTGAACTGCGAGGAATAGTTGGGGCTGTTGTACCGCCCTTGCGCAGAAAGACTAACGCCCTGTATTCTTCCGGTGTAGCGAGCCGTAGCCCCAAAACCCGGGACAGAGAAGGTTCCGCTGGCCCCCTCATGCAGTTCTGTAGAGTACCCTACTTTAACATCCACAATGCTCTGGTTGGGTAAACGATAGTTTGCTCTGAGTGTAGCAAGGTTGCGGTTTACCTGGTTGAACTGATCGTCTTGATTTACCAATTCGGCCGTGGCATTGAGCCCTTGAAAAACTCTGTACCGAACTGATGCTCCCATGCTATTCAGGTTGTTCTGCACATTGCCGTTTTGTGGCCGGGTAACATAAATGGCCGAAACACCCACCTTATCGAAATAGTAGGAGCCTTTTACACCAGTTCCATTAAGCAACAGCTCCATGTTCTGCCCTATGTCTCCGGCAGATACAGAATATTTAGGTGTGCGATATTCAGCAAATCGATAGGAGCCTAAAAACTGGGTTCCGGCAAGGCTATTGCTGGATATGATGGTCTGATAATAATAGCGAAGGAAGCGATCTTCTCCAAGATCGGCTTCCCCGCTAAGATCCAGACTGAAATTCGTGAACTGCGACAACACATTGTAAGTGTTGAACTCCAGGTTGATTGGAATGGTGGATGAACCATACGCTGTTTTAAACTTGTGTTCCTGATTTAGCTTCTTGAAATCTACTCTTCCGCCCCAGCTTGCACGGTTACCCGCTACATCTTTTACCTGAATATTGACCTTATACTCAGACTGATCGGTCTGCTCAGAATCTATGGCTCCAGCCGTGAAGAAATTCTCTTTTTTGGCCTCTTCGTCCAACTGAGCAGTAAAGGTAAGGGTGGTATCAATATCAACCGGGAGCTTAAGCGGTAGCGAATTGTCTGCAAAAGGATTTCCCTGCATGTCCAGAATTTTCACCTTCACATCCGGATTGAACAGAATCATCACATCTTCTGCAGAGTTGCCATTGTTCTTTAAGTTCACCTGGAATTGTGCCTCCTTTTTATCGGCCGGAAAAAACACCTCCGACTTTACGATTGAAGCGAACCAACGCGACACTTTTACCACTTGCATAGACCAGGGCGTGGAAGCCAACGGAATTCCGTTGGTGGTAAGTGCAGTTGCATTAATAAAGTAATTCACATTGCCTGTAGCCGATTTTTCAGGCACCACCCGAATGGGGATGAAGAGACTGTCGTTGTTAGCTACGTTATAAACTCGGTCTTCAGCCCTTACGCGAGACCAATTGGGTGGAGTAGCAATTTCTATTTTAAATACTGAGGTACGACCTGTTCTGTTCACCACCTTGAGCACATTGGAGGCTACTTCATCAACAGAACCGCTTGTTTGGGATTTTAAGAACTGTAAAGTGAGACCACTCGCTGTTCTCTCTTGGGCTACGACACTTGTCTGAAGCATTAATAAGAGCATACAGCTAGCGCATACCACAAAGGAGAGAAATCTCCTATATCTGGGATTACACGTAGTCAAAATAAGTTAGTTCTTACGGTGTTAGGTATTTCAAATATAAGTAGTTTATAGGTGAAATACGCAAAGATTTTCGGCCGATTTCTATTATAAATGGCGGTTTTGAGTGTGAAAAGGTTTTTTTTGGTAGCCACTTACGAAGTTCTGAGTGCAAAAAAATACCCTCACGGACAATAAATCCACATTTGAAACGATAACCATCCCATTAGAGGCTTTTACCAGCTAGTCGGAATTTTGGATAAAACCAGGAGTCATCCACCCATAACTCACTGATAATAAGACCATATAACACCCTGATTCTTAAAACTGCAGTCCAAAAAGCAAAAATGGGCAAGCAAGGGTTTGTGTAAACATCCTTGCTCGCCCATTGGACAATGCCATGTGGCCTGGGTATTAAAAATTTGCCCGCAATGAAATCATAAAGTTTCGGCCGGGAGCTGAAATACCTGAACTATATGGCCTGTAACGTTGGTCTGTAATGTTTTCTACACCTGTAGTCACCGTTAGCACATCGTTGAAACTGTATTGCGCTTTAAAATTGAGCGTGTACCATGCAGGTGCGTAAGGGTTACCATTTTCATCGGCAGCATATATTTCTGTTTTGCCTTTCTCATCATCGGGCATTTCATGGAAAGACACTTCCTCGTGGTAATTGGCATAGAGGCTAAGCCTCCATTTGTTGCCCAGATAATTGAGTCTGCTCACGCCAAAAGCGGGTGCTGCATGCCGCAATGGACTTTTGGAGCCATCATCTAACTCCTCCTCTCCTTGCTGAAAATTATACATGGTATTAAAACTAAAACCTACCGGTAGCTTTACTTCTGCTCCCAACTGAAAACCGTAGACCTCAGCAGCGGCAGCGTTTTGAATGGCCTGCACCCTGCTCATCTCTCCGTCATACATTATTTCAGTCATGCCATTGAGGGTAAAATCTCTTCTGACCAGCGCATTGTCCAGGTAGGTATAAAAGGCCGTTACATCTACCTTCAGTACTCCTGAGAATATTTTAGCAATGCCTATATCGGCATTGTATGCAGTTTCAGCCTTCAGGTCAGGATTGGGCACAACCACTGCTCCAGGCTCCGAATCGAATATTTTACCCATATCGTCTACATTAGGCGACCTGAAGCCAGAAGCCATGTTGGCACTAACTACCCAAGTAGCATCTGGACGTAATATTGCCCCTAAACTCCCTGTCAACGCCCCTTCGTTCAGCGAGGCCTCCGTGAAAGGGAAGGGATAGAACCGGGTATCGAAAGTTGCATCTATTCCAAAACGATTATAGCGCAGGCCTGCCTGAAAGGTCAGGTAATCCGTAGGACTGTATTCCTGAGTAATGTATGCCGCATACGATGTCCATTCGGCCTGAGGGTACCGCGAGGGCCCTTCCGTTGAAGTGCCATCTTGTATATTCTGCTCATAACCGGTAGAGTTCACTTCATTAAGCACCCACTCTACCCCGTAGAACAGCTTACTTTTGTCACTCAATCGCTTGTTGGCGTCAATATTTACCGAATAAGCATCTACTTTTTCTACGCGTACCGATCGCTGATTACTGTTCAGGCTTCTGTCTCTGCGGCTTTCTTCAAAATGCTGGTAGGCGAGTCTAAGCGTAACGGCATCATACAAACCGGATTTTCTCTGATGACTGGCACTTAGGTTATTCATCATCCAGATTTGCGGCCCGTAACTCCACTCTCCATAGCGTGGCGCCCCATTGCGTGTTCTCAAGTGCCGGTCATACCGGCCATAATCAGATGTTTCTGAGTAGTGGAACCCATATTGAAAGTCCCAATATTGGCTGGGTTTATACCTTACCTTTTGAGTGATGTTGAACTGAGAATAACCACTCGGATTTTGTACCCTTGGGTCGGAGTTGGTAAGCACCACATCCTCATTGCCTCTCCTTTCTACCGTGTAGGTTTTGAGGTAATCGTCAGGCCCGTTACTTCCCATTTTCAGGTCATCGAAATCATTGGCACTAAGGCTAGTGGCAAAAGCCCACTTTTTGAGTCCCAACATAAAGCCTACATGGCCAGTCATTTCGTTGTTGGCCGAAGCATAACGTAAAACTGCTTTTCCGCTAATCTGTGGGGTACCGGTTAAAGATAACTGTGGGGTGAGTGTCTGAAAACTCATTACTCCCCCAATGGCATCGCTACCATAAATAACCGAACCAGGGCCAAAAGCAATTTCGGCACTTTCTATGGCAAACGGGTCTAGCGAAATTACATTTTGAATATTCCCACTTCTAAAAATTGCGGTATTCATTCGCACACCATCTACCGTGTAGAGCAGGCGGTTAGTAGCAAAGCCACGAATCATGGGGCTGCCTCCTCCCTGCTGGCTCTTTTGCACATATATTTGGCCGGAAACCGAAAGCAAATCGGCCGCTGTTTGAGGGTTCTGAAAAGCCACCTCTCTTGGAGTGACAGTAATTACTTTTTGAGGCACTTCTGCAGAAGACTGACTCCATCGGGTAGCAGAAACAACAAACTGATCGAGCGAAAGACTAGTAGGACGAAGGCCTAGCTGAAAACCCATAGCTTCCAACTGTTCGAAGCTATACTCTGCTGTGGCATAACCTAAAATGCGTATCTGTATAAGTTCTGCCCCCTCCAGTGCGGCAATATCTGCCTGGCCTTTGGCATTGGTGGTGAGAACGGTATTGTCCTTTTCGCTGACAATAACAGCCAGCTCCAATGGCAGACCGCTTTCCTGGTCTACCACGGTTAAAACCTGGGCTTTGGCTACGCAACAAAGCAGGCACAGCCAGCCCAGAAGAATAGTTTTCTTCATGATTAAAAAGTGAATTGTTAAACATGTTCAGTCTTGCCGACTGAAAAACTGATAAAACAAACCTCTTTGTGAGGTTGCCTTAAAAACCCGAAATGCTTAACAATAGATGGGTGGAGGAACGGGAGGACTCCAACAGATTGACCGATAAAAAACCGGAGCTTGCATGGCTTCATGGATATGAAAACCAAAGCCGATGGGTAGGTCTGAAACTATAACCGAATGATATAGGCCTTTGAGAAAACGCTCTATTTGCACCTGATTATGCTGTTGATCAGGATCGTGCTTCATGGCCATAGCCACCAGGCGATCGAGTTGGTACTTAATTTTGGTTTCTGCCTTATCCCACCAAACGTGGTAGATAATTTTCCCTTCAAATTCTTCTTTTTCCACTACATCGTAGCTCTGGCCCTGGTATTCGAACTCCCGCTCATGCTCCCATTTCAACGTAGCAGCCTGCTCAGCTGTAAATGTAAGCTGAATGAGCTCCCCTTTGTCTACCCCAAGCAGAATCTGATGTTCAATGTCTTCTCTCAACTTCCACTGTTTGAGCTTAAGCATGGCATAGCTAAGCCCTAATGGGGCAAGAAAGCACATGAGCAGTGCTACAGAAATAAACTGTCTGGTTCGAGTAGCCATTATACAGGCTTACAATCTAAGAAAGAATAACTGATTTGATAAGCAGAGAGTGACAGGAGGCACTTTATTACTGTAATGGGCAGCTCAGCAAATGAGCTTGTATCCATAGCCTCTTACGTTTAGAATCTGAATGGAAGTATCTTGGCTAAGCTTTTTCCGGAGCTTGGTTATGAACACATCCATGCTTCGGGCATTAAAAAAGTCATCACTCCCCCACAGGGTGTTGAGTATTAGGGTCCTTTCTGTCAGGTCGTTTTTATGCAGGTATAATTCATGGAGCAGTTGGGCTTCGCGGTGCGTCAATTGCTCTTCCTGATCTTGAAAACGCAGTGTTTGTCTCGAAAAGTTAAAAGTGTACTGCCCTATGGATACGTCTTCTGAGGGTTGACCTCCTGCGTGTCGGCTGAGCAGTGCCTTTATGCGCACAATTAGCTCTTCCATAGAAAATGGCTTCTTTAGGTAGTCATTGGCCCCATAGCCAAACCCCTCCACCACATCTTCTGTACGGCTCTTAGCGGTTAGAAAAATAATGGGAATGCGGTCGTTCTTTTTCCTGATTTCCCTGACCAGAGAAAATCCGTCTTTTTTGGGCATCATTACGTCTAGCACCAATAGTTCCGGACCGGTTTGCTCATATTTGAGCCTGGCCTCTTCGCCATCGGCACAATAGATTACATCATAGCCTCTGGTTTCGAGGCTTTCTTTCACTATGGTGCCCAGGGCTACCTCATCTTCTGCCAAAAGTATCTTATGCTTTGCCATGGGGTACTTCTACTATAAAAGTGGTTTTACCGGGCTGCACACTAAGTGTTACCTCTCCGCTATGTTTTTCTACCAGGCTTTTGGTATAGAAAAGACCAATTCCAAAACCTTTTACGTTGTGAACATTGCCCGTGGGTATACGATAAAATTTATCGAATATGCGCTGTTGCTCCTGCTTACCAATGTGCCCCCCGTTGTCTGTCACTCGCCAGGCTATTTTATCGGTACTGGCCGAAAGCTCCAACTCTATCTGATTACCTCCATACTTAATGGCATTGTCCAATAGGTTGCCAATAGCATTTTCCATATGAAACACATCCATAAAAGCCGTTTCGCCAAGCAAATCGGTTTTAAAGCTCAGCTTTTTATCTCCTTTTATAAGGTAATAGCGTTCATAGATTTGCCGGGTAAAAGGCACAACCTCTACTTCCTCTAGCGAAATTTCAAGATCATCGGAATCCAAGGAAGCCGTTTCGAGTAGTTTTTCTACCATACCATTCAGCTTGCCGAGCTGATCTTTTGAAATATCCAGATACTTGGAGGTTTTCACCGGATCGTTGGCTTCATTGAAATTCGAAATACCTTCCAGAGCGGTAGAAATAGTAGCAATTGGGGTTTTAAACTCATGAGTAATATTGCTAATCAGGTCGTTCTTTATCTCGGCCAACTCCTTTTGCTCGCTGATCACCCTGTAGAGATACAGCAGGGAGCCAATAACCATAAAAGAGATAACCAGTGAAATGAGTAAATCCAGCCCTCCTCTTTTAAGAATAGCCAGAGAGGCATTTTCGAACCTCAATTGCAGCCGCTGATTTTTAGTTAGAAATGTGCTTTTGGAAAACACATCGAGCGGGTAATTTTCCAGATCATCGACAGGCTCTGATAGTAGTGTGTCAACCTTAGGCCTATTGAATGTAATCGCCCCATTTTTATTACTGCTTTCAACCACCTCTAGCCCTATCGGCACTGATTTGTAAAGCACCATCACATGGTTTACCCTTAGATTTCTTCGGTTCAACTCGTCTTGCAGGTGGCTTTTCAGAGCTTCGAGATTCAAATTGCTATTGGTTAACGATATGATTATTTTTTTGGCAAAGCCCTTAATCTGCTCCAGACTATCAGTAACCTTGATTTCTACATTGCCTGTATGCGATTGACTAAACAAAATACTATCGGAGATAGCCACAGAAGAATGGGCCATGTTTTGCCAGACACCAAATTTCTTAACGGGTGAGTCTAACTCTACTTTTGAGAGCTTGCCTTTCTGGAGACTTAGGGAATCCAGAAAAACAGACCAGTCGGTGGTTTTTCTAACCGAGTCTGACGAAGAGGTCCATGCTCCGCGAAAAACGATACCCGGCATAAGGGTATCGTTAGTATCCAGTCGCCTATACATTATATCTTGCCGAACCAGATCGGCAAAATAGCTGTCTATGCTCACATCCAGAGCCCGTTGCATATCTTGAATAAACCGCTCTTTGTTCAGGTCATAGTTCTGAACATTCCGATACACCTGCGTAGCAATGGTAATTATGGCTGTGGCCGTAATGAGATAAATTATACGTTTGAGTTTCAGAGCGTTCACAAGGCAAATATACACACAGAACTCACTTTCAATTTTGAGCTTAACACACGTTAACACTGCTTAACTCAATGTTTTACAGCGTCTATATTCATTTGTAGAGTGATAAACTCAAGTATTATGAAAAAGACTATAAAAACACTTTATCTATTTTTTGCTATACTGTTTTTTCTGAGCACTTCTGCTTTTGCTCAGAATTTCCAGGGCTACGCCACTTATCAGTCGTCTAGAAAGATGGACGGTTTCGGGGTTAAACTGGAGGGTGCCAGCCCCGATATGGAAGCCAAGCTGAAGGAGCAATTAAAAAAGCAATTTCAGAAAGAATACGAACTCAAGTTTAACCTGACCGAGTCGGTCTGGAAAGAAGTGGAAAGTCTGGATGGTGGACCTACTTCGGCTTCCTCTGGCGGTGTGGTTGTTCGAATTGCGGGTAACATGAGTGGGGTTACTTATAAAAACACAGCCGAAAACCTTTATTTACGGGAGTCGGAAGTATTCAATAAACCTTTTCTGGTGAACGATGAACTGGAAAGTAGGGAATGGCAAATAACCAACGAAACCAAACAAATTGGTAATTATACAGCCTACAAAGCCATTTACAACGACATTCGCGAAAGCCGCGTCATTTCTTTTAGTAGTAATTCTAACAAGCCTAAAGACGATAAATCTGAAGCCGAAATAAAAACAGATACCGTGCAGGTAGTAGCCTGGTATACTCCACAAATTCCGGTATCGCAAGGACCTGGCGACTATTGGGGCTTACCCGGGCTGATTCTGGAGCTTACCGATGGCCCAACCACCTATTTATGTACAAAAGTGGTGCTTAACCCTGAAGAAACTGTGGTTATTAAAAAGCCTTCAAAGGGCAAAAAGGTAACCCGTGCAGAGCTGCAGGCAGAAATGGACGCCAAGATGGAAGAAATGGGCACCAAGTTCAGCAATGGTAAGGGGGAAATGAAATTCAAAATAGGAGGCAACTAATTCTAACACCAGGCCCAAGTCAAAAACTTATTATATGAACAAGCTAGTCCTTTTAGTAGTGCTTTTAGCGGGAGCATTTTCAATTGCGCATGGTCAGCAAAAGGTAATTTTTAGTGGAGAGGTTCGCGATGATCAGGGAGCACCTCTGGAATTTGCCAATGTAATTGCCATTGATACGGTAAAAAAAACCATGGCGGCCTTTGCCGTAACTAACCCTCAGGGGCAGTTTAAAATCTCGCTGGAAAAAGACAGGGTGTATACCATTAAGGTAAGCTTTATAGGCTTTCTGCCATTTGAAAGAACCTATAAGGCAGAAGAAAGCAACTCTACCCCTTTTGGCATTGGCCTTACTACCGATGCCCAGCAGTTGGGCGATGTAGAGGTGGTGAGTGAAATGCCGGTGCTTATTCAGGGCGATACGATTACCTACAAAGCCGAGGTTTTTACACAAGGCAACGAACGAAAATTGGGCGATGTACTGAAAGACCTGCCGGGGTTTGAGGTAGATGCAGACGGAGGAGTGAAAGTGCAGGGTAAAAGTGTAGATAAGGTTTTGGTTGATGGCAAGGAGTTTTTTGAAGGAGACACCAAACTGGCAACCAAGAACCTACCGGCCAACGTGGTAGATCGGGTGCAGGTTCTTCAGAACTTCAATGACATAAGCCCACTGAGAGGGGTAAACAACAGCGAACAGCTTGCCCTGAACATTCAACTAAAGGAGGATAAAAAGAGTATGGTGTTTGGTGACCTGAAACTTGGTGGCGGACCTGAAGGGCGTTACCTGGCTCATGTAAACACATTTTACTACGACAAGAAAACCAATATCAACCTGATTGCCGATGCCAATAACGTGGGGATTCCGGCCTTCAGTATGAGTGACTATTTCCGGTTTTCCGGAGGACTGGGGGGCTTTTCGAGAGGTGCCGGCTCATCCATTCAAACCACATCCAATCAGCTGGGCATTCCAATGGCTGAAAGAAACAACGCCAAGTCGCTAAAAAATGAACTTGGGGCTCTCAACTACAATTTCACCCCTTCTAACAAATGGCAGATTAATGGTTTCGCCATAGGATCTCGGGTAGACAACACGCTTGGGTCTATCTCACAACGCACCTATGTGCTTCAGCCGGGCAACAATACCGAATTACTAACCTCCGAACAGCAGGTAGAGAGCACTTCCGGTTTGTTCAAGTATGGAATTAAATACATGCCTAACCCCAATCTGCAGGTAGACTATAGTGGCTTTGGGCGTTTGGCGAGTATAGAAAACCTCGACTTTCAGAACTCAACTTTTGGTAATCAGTCGAACGACATTAATGCCGCCACTACACAGGAACCTTACAGCATTCAACAGCAACTTAGGGCATTTTGGGCGGCAACAAACAAAGACATATGGTCTTTTGAAGGCAGCTATTCTCATGAAATACAAGACCCTACTTACAACCTTGTAAATTCAGGACAGCCGTTTGCTTCTATTATTCCGATGACTGGCAACAGCCCTTACAACCTCACACAGCTTAGGTATGTGGCTACCAATAAGTATGAGTCTGCCCTCAATTATTACCGCATTCTCAACAAAACAAACCACGTAAACTTTAAGCTGGGTAGCAATTCAACCAGTCAAACACTCAATTCAAGCATGTACGAAACGTTGGACGATGGCACGGTAAATGAGTTTAGTCAAAGCAACCTGGTAAATCTGGTGGACTATACTTTTGAAGACTATTATCTGGGTATTCTTTACAAAACAAAGTTCGGTCCGTTAGAAATGAGCCCTTCGTTGAACTTGCACCGATACAAGGTGTGGAACAACCAAAATGATTCACAAAACGGTTTCGACAAGACTATGCTGCTCCCTGGTTTCTCTGCCCGCTATCAGTTTAGAAGTTCTCATACGCTCAACCTCAACTATGCCGTAACTGCAGAGTTTACAGATGTGCAAAATTTTGCTGAGGCTCTTGTGGTGAGAAGTTACAACTCGCTATTCCGGGGAAACACTGATCTCAAAAACAGTCTCTACCATAGCCTGAACCTTCGCTACTTCAACTTCAACATGTATAACTTCCTAAACCTGTATGGCGGGCTCAATTATTCCAAACGACTGGATGATGTGAGCAACATTGTGCAGTTTAACAACCTGGAGCGGGTAAACTCGCCCATCAACATTAATGCAGCCAATGAGGTGATGTCGGGTTATGCAAGTTTCGACAAACGACTGGATGCTTTCCGGTTCAACCTGAGCGCCAACTGGAGTAGAAGCACCAGCAATAACATTATATCTGACACCCCTAATCAAAACGTTAGCTTCAACCAAAGCTACAAGGCCACCATTACAACCACACTCTTTAAAAAGCTGTACCTCGATTTCGGATATAGCCTGGCTCTGAACAACTATGAGGCAAGGAATACCACCAGCCAGTTTGAAACCCATCAGCCATTTGGCAACCTGGAGATTGGTTTTCTTAAGGGCTTTACCCTAAATGCCAACTACGAGTATAATAGCTATGTATCTTCTACCAATCCCACTCAGACTTTCGATTTGCTCGATGCCGAATTGCGGTATAGAAAAGAGGGTTCTCCCTGGGAGTTTAAGGTAGAAGGAATGAACCTGTTGAATACCACAGGCATTCGAAGAGACTCTTTTAGCGAGAGCCTCATTAGCACCTTTGAATATTTTATTCAGAAGCGCTACTGGGTATTTAGTGTAATGTACGACTTATAGAAATGACTGTTCTTTGCGAACCAAATCTGAGCTCAGAGGTTCGCGAAGAACGGTTTAACTCCTATTAAAAAACTCGGTCATCTTAGCGATAACAAAATCCTGCCGGTCATGTTCCAGGCCAGGATAAACAGGCAGCGAAAGGGCTTGGTTCTGAAGTTTAAAGGCAACCGGAAAGTCGGTTGCTTTTGTATTTACAGTTGAGTAGGCCTTGGTAAAGGGCAGGGCCTTCGGATAGTGGATCTGAGTTTGAACACCGCAATCCTTTAAGTAAGCCTTCAAATCATCACGATGCTCTATTAACACTTGAAAGACATGGTATACATGCTCATTGTTATCGGCTTTATGGGGCAATTGTACAGCTGAAATACCTTCTAAGCCCTTAAAATAGCGCAAGGCCAGCGCATTGCGCTCCTTATTCCAACAATCAATATATTTCAATTTAATGTTCAACACTGCCGCCTGTAGGGTGTCCATGCGGCTGTTCACACCTGCAAACTCATGGTCATGTTTGTCTAAAGCCCCGTGGTTGGCCATCTTTCGGCAAGCTGTGTACAATGCCTTATCGTTTGTTACAATCGCTCCGGCATCGCCCAAAGCCCCAAGGTTCTTGGTCGGATAAAAGCTAAAGACTGCAGCATGGCCAATGGTGCCTGCCATGGCACTGTTCTGTTGGGCAAAGTGTGCCTGGGCACAGTCTTCAACCACCCAAAGTCCATGAGCCTCGGCCACCTTCATAAGAGAATCCATATTGGCCATTTGACCATAGAGGTGTACCGGCACAATGGCTTTTGTACGCGGGGTAATCTTTTCTTCGAGTTGTGCCACATCAATGCAGTAAGTTTCTGCATCAACATCCACAAACACCGGTACCGCTCCAAGGTTAGAAACCACCTCGGCATCTGAAATCCAGGTCATGGCCGGAACCAACACTTCATGCCCCTGACCAACACCCAGCATCTTGAGTACTATAAAAAGCGCGTCTGTGCAATTGCCAACGGCCAGGCAATGTTCAACCCCCAGCTTTTGAGCAAAAGCCTTTTCAAAATTGGTGACGGCACTACCATGCACAAAATACGACTCATCCATAACCTGACGATAAGCTCCGTCAAGCTCTTCCCTTAGCGAGTCATGAATGGGTTTTAAATCTAAATAGGGAACTCTCATTGCTGAAAGATAAAGAAAAATACTCCTGAGAGCAGTCTCTGCTATGGGCACTATTATTAAATTAGACATTCATTTAACACATAGTAACTATGGCTAGTCCTGAAGAAATGTTGCAAACCATGATTGCCAATATGGCTGAGAAAACCGGAAAAACACTTGAAGAGTGGAAGGCCGTGCTCCATAAAGCAGCGCTTGGCAAACATGGAGAGATAATGAAGCTTTTGAAAGGCGAGTATGGTGTGAGCCATGGTTTTGCAAACACCATTGCACAGCTTTACCTGAAGCCCGAGTTGCTAGAGAAACAAACCGCCTCTGATGATTCGCTAGACCGGGAACTTTTAAAAGGTAAAGAAGATATTGCCCCCCTCTTTTACACAGTAAAAAATTTGTTCAAAGCACTTAAGGGCGAGGTAGAGTTTGCCTACAAAAAAACCTATATCAGCCTGCGCACTCCCAAAAAGCAATTTGCTCTTCTGCAGCCAAGCACAAAAATACGCTTAGATATTGGCCTTAACCTAAAAGGGATTGAGCCCGAAGGTAAGATTGAAGCTGCCGGAAGCTGGAATAGTATGGTCACCCACCGCATCAGAATTCAGCAGGTAGAAGACCTTGAGGGTTTGCAGGCGTGGTTTCAAAGAGCTTACGAAGCAAATCTTTAGGGGCTTGCCCGACAAATCTCCTCCCAATGCCCAACAAGTTTCAACCCATAGCATTTCAAGATTTAGACGATCTGTTTGCGTTTTTACCGGAAGAAGAGCTGAGCCTTGTCAACACCCTGAGAAACCTGGTGTATGAGTGTATTCCGGAAGTGAAAGAAAAACTAAGCTATAATGTTCCGTTCTTTAGAGCGCGAAAAACCATATGCTTTATTTGGCCGGGTTCCGTGCCATGGGGCGGTACATTCGAAGGTGTACAGTTTGGGTTTGCACAGGGTCATTTACTTTCTGACCAAACCTACCTGACCTCAGGAAAACGCAAATATGTAAGAACCAGAACTTATAAAAAGCTAACTCCCGAAGATTTGGAAACCCTGAGAGGTCTGTTGTTCGAGGCGGCCGATTTAGACCGCTCAAAGTAATTAAGAACTCGTAAGCATTGCCACTCCACAAAGAGCCAATCCTTCTTTAGGAAAACCAATCTGTGGAGGGCAATATTCATTTTAGGCATTCACTGTAGCTGGTGCATATGTAGTATAGCCCTGAGCTCCCGGGGTATAAAAGGTGCTCTGATCGGGTTGTGCCAGTGGCAGGTTTTCTTTCATGCGCGTAACCAAATCAGGGTTGGCAATAAAAGGAACCCCAAAGGCTATCAGGTCGGCCTTGCCCTGCTCGATATCTTTCTGAGCAGAATCTTTTGCATAAGCTCCATTCAAAATCAGAGTCCCGGAAAACTCTCTCCTAAGCGTTTGCTTAATAGAATCCGGAACCGGAACTTGGGTCATGGCAGACATATCGGCCATATGTAAGTAGGCAATACCCATGGCGTTGAGTTGTCTGGCAATAAATTCATATTGCGCATCTATGCCTTCGAATGCTCCCATACTATTGAACACACCGTATGGAGAAATTCTCACACCCACCTTATCTTTTCCAATAGCATCAATAGTCGCTTTAGTTACCTCAAGTAAAAATCTGGACCTGTTTTCGCCACTTCCTCCATACTCATCGGTGCGCTGGTTGGATTTTGGATTTAGAAACTGGTTGATCAAATATCCGTTGGCTCCATGAAGTTCTACCCCATCAAACCCCGCCTCCACGGCCAGCCGGGCTGTTTCGGCATATTCCTTTATGGTGCTTTTTACTTCTTCCAGGGTCATTGCCTGTGGTTCAGAAATGGGCAGCATGCCCTCCCCATCCACATACATTTTGTCGAAAGGAGCTTCTACACCTATGGCCGAAGGAGCCAATACACGGCCACCTTTCGGAAGATTCTTCTCATGAGAAACTCGCCCGGTATGCATTATTTGTAAGAAAATCTTGCTCCCCTTTTCATGAACGGCATCGGTAACCTGCCTCCACGAAGAAGCCTGCTCTTTGTTGTAAATAGCCGGAATTCGCGGATAACCGACACCATTGGGTGATGGAGACGCTCCTTCGGTAATTATAAGGCCGGCTTCTGCGCGTTGAGCGTAATACTCAGCCATCAGCTCATTGGCCATATTGCCAATGGCTCTTGACCTGGTCATGGGAGCCATCACCACCCTGTTTTTTAGGTGCAGGGCTCCTTTTTCATACGGTTGAAATAAATTAGACATTACTTATTTGTTTGCTTTTAATTTTCTCAATCAGCCCTCACAACAGCATGTACATACATATGATTTCATGAATTGGGACTTTTTTGCCCCACCGCCTTTAAAGCTCCTGTAATACAGGCAGATATCTCTTTACTTTTTTCTTACTCCATCAACACTCCAGCTTGCTCTCACAGAAAAGCTCTGGCTCTGGCCATTTTACCATAGGCTATCGCTAAATTGAAGTCATGTCGAACACAGGGTTAATTATTGAAGAAAGAAGCCGCGACATTGGCGACTTTATGGTTGGGAGACTTATTCCTTTTCGAAAAAAGCGTATGGTGGGGCCTTTCATATTCATCGACCATATGGGGCCTTCTCTGATTCAGGATGGTCATTATATGGATATAGGCCAACATCCACACATTGGTCTTTCTACTCTTACTTATTTACTGGAAGGTGAAATAATGCATCGCGACTCTTTAGGTACAGAGCAGTTGGTAACGGCCGGTTCAGTGGGTTGGATGACTGCCGGCCATGGCATTGTGCACACCGAGAGAAGCCCGGATCATCAGCGAAATGGTGGCACATTTCCTATTCATGGGTACCAGATTTGGGTGGCTCTACCTAAAGACAAAGAACAGATAGACCCGCAATTTTCATACACGCCCGGCCATGAACTGCCCGAATGGCAAACTGATTCCCTACGGTTTAAGCTTATTGCCGGACAAGGCTTCGGAAGGCAGTCGCCCGTTCCAGTATTCTCCTCTTTGTTTATGCTAAAAGTAGAAGCTAGCAACGAAGCTTCTTTACAAGTTAGTGGTGAGCTTAAGGGCGAAATTGGCGTATGTGTGGTTAGGGGGCACATTCTGGCCTGCAATGAGCGTATTGAAAAAGGCAATATGTTGGTATCTAAAGAGGAAGACATGTGCCACATAACACTGGCTAAGGGATCTTTGGTGTTGATTTTTGGTGGGGAAGCATTTCCTGAAGAACGGTACATTTACTGGAACTTCGTCTCTTCTGACAAAAGTGTGATTGAACAAGCCAAACTACGCTGGAAAAACAAGCAGTTTAAAATGGTTCAGGGCGAAAAAGACTACATCCCTTTGCCGGAATAATGTACTCAATCAGACGCATTATATACCGTTCCTTTGGTTGCCTAAAGGTTCTCCAGATCAATTGATTGATATTCGGCTTATGAAAGATTTTAGCCTGGTAATTGAAGAACTACAGGTTCGAGCAGAAGGAACCAATAACCCTCACCTTAAAGAAGCGCTTGAGAAAGTAATTGCTCTGCTAAAACATC
>NZ_DDDQ01000076.1:0-42359 GCF_002336325.1 Roseivirga sp. UBA1976
GTCTTTTAACAGCCATTTGTGAAGACACAAATGGAGGCAAGGTTCAGAATTATACTTCTTGCGACTTAAGTAAGTAACCCTATTTTTTTATTTAAGCAACTCCGCAAACACCGCCTGAGCGCTGTAAACCCTATTCTTGGCCTGCTGCAAGTGAATGGCATTCGGGCCATCCAAAATTTCATCCTTAATCACTAATCCTCTTCTCACCGGTAAACAGTGCATCACTTTGGCGTTGTTCGTCACGGCCAATTGCTCATTGCCAAAACTCCAGCTTTCATCCTGACTGAGGATTTGTCCATACTGCTTGTATGATGACCAGTTCTTCACATATACAAAATCCGCCCCTTCAAGAGCTTTCATTTGGTTATATTCCACATGTACTCCTCCGGCAAACTCTTCTGCCAGCTCATATCCTTCGGGGTGAGTGATGGTCAGGTCTACAGGTGCCTCTCGCATCCATTCCACAAATGAGTTTGGAACCGCCTGAGGCAATGCTTTCACATGCGGTGCCCAGGTCATGACCACCTTTGGTTTTTCAGCTTTCTTCCAGTGTTCTTCTATGGTCATCCAATCTGCCAGACTTTGCAGTGGGTGTCTGGTAGCGCTTTCAAGGCTCACTACAGGAAGGCCGGAATACTTGATGAAAGCATTCAACAGCTGCTCTGAATAATCGGTATTTCTGTCTTTTAGCTCAGGGAAGGTTCGAACACCTAACACATCGAAATACTGACCCATTACGCCAGCTGCCTCCTTAATGTGCTCAGCTTTGTTACCGTTCATTTTCACTCCATCTTCGAATTCGAGTGCCCATCCATCTTTTCCAATGTCGAGCACAATGGCTTCGGCACCAAGGTTCTGAACAGCTACCTGAGAGCTCAGACGCGTTCTCAAACTTGGATTGAGAAATATCAGTCCAGCCCTTTTTCCCCTGGCAAAATCAGGAGTGAAAGGGTTGGCCTTGATTTCCAGAGCCTTTTTTACCAGACCGCCTGGGTCTTTGACATCTTTGACAGAAGTGAAGTTTTTCATTTTTATGCTACCCCTCAGTCCTTCGGACAGCCAGTCTCAAAAACTTCTGTCATTCCCGACAACGTCCCGACACATCGGGAGGGAATCTCCACATGTTGACTCGAAGGTCGATTGAGATTCCCAGTCAAGCTGGGAATGACAAAGCAAGAACTTTTGAGACAGCCTCTGCCCATTTGGCGAAGTGGTTGTTTTATTTATTCAACTCAATTTTTAATGCTTCAAGGAATTGGTTTAACTCTTCCTTGGTAACGGCTAGTGACGGCAATAATCTCATTGTATTTTTATCGCCAGCCGAGCCGGTAAATATTTTATGGCTGAAAAGCAGATTCTTTCTTAGCTCAGCCACCGAGAAATCGAAGCCCAGACCAAGCATAAGCCCCATTCCACGCACTTCTTTAATTTGTGGAATAGACTTGAGTTCGGCTATCAACCATTCTCCCAATTCGGCTGCATTCGCCATTAGGTTTTCCTGTTCTATTACTTCAAGTACAGCCAATGATGCGGCACAGGCCAAATGATTTCCGCCAAAAGTAGTTCCTAACATGCCATGCCAAGGCTGAATGTGAGGGGCAATCAAAATCATAGCTACTGGAAATCCATTACCAATTCCTTTAGCTAAAGAGATTACATCAGGCTGTATACCGCTGTGCTGATATGCGAAGAACTTACCGGAACGACCTGCTCCGGATTGCACCTCATCCATGATCAACAAGGCGCCAGCTTCCTTACAAAGCGCTGAAACCTGCTGCAGATAATCATTGCTTGGTACATAGATGCCCGCAACTCCTTGCATACCTTCGATAATGACAGCAGCTGTCTGATCATCAAGCTCAGCTTTAAGTGCCTCAATGTCATTCATCGGTACAAAAACCACCTGATGATCGGCATTGAATGGCGCTACAATTTTTGGATTGTCAGTAGCGGCAACCGCACCTGAAGTACGGCCATGGAAAGCCTGTTTCATCGCAATGACTTTCTTTCTTCCGGTGTGGAAGGAAGCCAGTTTCAGTGCATTTTCATTCGCTTCGGCACCAGTGCTGCAAAGGAATAACTGATACTCTCCGCAACCGGAAATCTGTCCTAACTTGTCTGCCAATTCCTGCTGAACCGAATTCTGCACTGCATTGGAATAGAAGCCAAGAGCGTTCAACTGATCGGTCAGTCTCTTCACATAATGTGGGTGTGTATGGCCAATTGAAATCACCGCATGACCTCCATAAAGGTCCAGGTATTCAGTTCCTTCTTTATCCCAAAGTTTTGACCCCAGCGCTTTTACAGGCTCAATATCGTAGAGGGGATATACATCGAATAATTTCATTTTCTATCTCTTTGCTGTCATTCCCGCGCAGGCGGGAATCTCCTATTTATGTAGCCTAAGCCCGATAGGGATTCCCCTTTTCAGGGGAATGACGTGTTATAGTTGTTGTTGTGAAGGCCGGGGCTCTAAAAAGCACTCGCCTTCAATTTCAGCCCAGTGGTTTCTTCTAACCCGAACATCAGATTCATATTTTGTACGGCCTGGCCAGAAGCTCCCTTTAACAAGTTGTCAATGGCAGACTGAACCATCAGATAACCATTGTGCATCTGTAAATGGATAAAGCATTTATTGGTATTCACCACTTGCTTTACATCTAAAGGACTATCGGTCACCCAAGTAAAAGGGTGCCCCTCATAATATTCCTTATACACTCTAATGGCTTCCTCCAAAGGCCATTCGCAGTACTGATAAGCTGAGATCAGAATACCTCGGGTGAAGTTTCCACGATAAGGAACAAAGTTGATGTTGTTTTCAAACCAAGGTTGATACTGCATCAAAGACTTTCGGATTTCCGCCAAATGCTGATGCTGAAATTCCTTATAGGTAGAAATGTTGTTGTTTCTCCAGCTGAAGTGAGTCGAATCAGATGGCATCACTCCCGCACCGGTAGAGCCGGTGGTTCCTGAAACGTGCACTTCCTTCAACATGCCATTATGAGCCAGTGGAAGCAAAGCCAATTCAATGGCTGTGGCAAAACAACCTGGGTTGGCTACAAAATTAGCCGATTTGGTGGCCTCTCTATTGAGCTCTGGTAAACCATAAACTTTGCTGTCATCCAATCTGTAGTCATGAGCGAGGTCAATGATCTTCACAGAATCGTCCACATGATTCGCCTCCATGAACTTCTTAGAGTCGCCATGGCCCATGCAGAGGAACAAAACGTCTACTTCGCTGTGCCATTCTGGTACGAACTCCAGTTCGGTTTCGCCCAACAGATCGCTGTGTGAAGAATAAAGCTTTTTACCTGCCTGACTTCGGCTTTGAACAAAGCTGATTTCAGCTTCCGGGTGGTTGAGTAGAAGACGGATCAATTCTCCGCCAGTGTATCCAGCACCTCCTATAATTCCTACCTTAATCATATCTCTTCTTCGTTCACCTGATGGTAAATGGCATTTTGATTACCGAATATCTTGGCAAAGCCTCTTACATCGTCACCTGTCCATGATTTGTTCATTTCTCCATAGTGGCCGAATTTGGCAGACATTAGGTCGTGAACTGATTCAATACCATTGATCTGATATCTGTAAGGGAATAATGTCAGGAATACATCGCCTGTAACATTGCGCTGCGTGCTTTTCAGCATCGCCTCAAGATCGCGCATCACTGGGTCAAGGAACTGGCCTTCGTGCAGCCAGTTGCCATAGAATGCAGAAACCTGATCTTTCCAGTAAATCTGCCACTTGCTGAGCACGTGTTTCTCCAATGCTTGGTGAGACTTGATGAGCAACACACTGGCTGCTGCCTCAAAACCAACGCGGCCTTTGATACCGATGATAGTATCTCCCACGTGAATGTCTCTTCCTATTCCGAAAGGACCGGCAATTCTCTCCAGGGCTAAAATGGCCTGGGCAGGCTTGTCATAGACTTTGTCGTTAATGGCTTTGATTTCACCCTTTTCGAAAGTCAGTTTTAATTCCTCTGCCGCTGTCTTTGTTACTTGAGTAGGGAAAGCAGATTCCGGCAGGTTGCCATTGGATTTCAGCGTTTCTTTTCCTCCAACAGACGTACCCCAAAGGCCTTTATTGATGGAATAAACAGACTTGGTAAAGTCGAAGTCTACTCCTTTGGACTGTAGGTATTCAATCTCGGCTTCTCTTGAAAGACGAAGGTCACGAATAGGTGTGATGATCTCCGCTTCAGGCATAAAGGTTTGGAAGATCATATCGAAACGAACTTGATCGTTTCCGGCACCTGTGCTACCATGAGCAATGGCCTTGGCACCAACTTCCTTGGCATACTGGGCAATGGCTACTGCCTGTGAAACGCGCTCAGCACTTACCGAAAGCGGATAAGAACCATTTTTTAGAATATTGCCGAAGATGAGAAAGCGTACTACTTTCTGATAGTAGTTGTCTGTCTCATCTATGGTTTTGTGCGATTTTACGCCTAAGCTTTTCGCTCTATCTTCAATTCTTTTGATTTCAGCCTCATCGAATCCACCGGTGTTTACTACCACAGAGTGCACTTCCATCCCTCTATCTTCGGCCAGGTATTTTACACAAAATGATGTGTCTAAACCACCACTGAATGCCAGTACCACTTTGTTATTTTCCATTTTCTTTTTTCTTTTTCCGTTCGTCTATCTTCAGCAATACACTCTTTTTAAATTTAATCCAGCGCTCAAAGAGCTTAAGGTCTTTGTCTAGCTCTCTCTCGGTCCAGACGGTCCTTTTGGGTTTAATATTTTTCTCCCAGGCCGGATTATAAAGCATGGCTGTACAAATGCAGTTCTTTCTGTTTTTTGCGGTGAGAATGTCAAAGTTCACACAGGTCTTACAGCCTGCCCAGAAGTCTTCATCTTGTGTAAGCTCTTCGTAGATCACGGGCTTATATCCTAATTCGGAGTTGATTTTAAGCACGGCTGCTCCAGTAGTTAGACCAAATATCTTTGCTTCCGGGTATTTTTTGCGGGAGAGCTTAAATACCTCCTGCTTGATCCGCTTTGCGAGCCCATGGCCACGAAACTCAGGATTGACAATTAGGCCCGAGTTGGCCACAAACTGGCCATGGCTCCACACCTCTATGTAGCAGAAACCTGCCCATGTACCATCTTGGGCATAGGCAATGACGGCTTTGCCTTCATCCATTTTTTTGGACACATATTCAGGAGTGCGCCTGGCTATTCCCGTGCCTCTTTTGGCAGCCGATGAAGCAATTTCATCGACTATAGTTTGTGCATAGTGCACATCGTTGGAGGTGGCCGGTCTTACGGTAAATTTTAATTCCATTTGCGGGTTGGGTATCAAAACTAAGCCTGTAAACAGACTTGGGTTGAAATTCAAAATGATTAAACTAAGAAATATAGGTTAAAGAGTCACCACGTAGGCGACAAAAGGAAGCAGTGGCGACTAGCGCCTATCTTGCCTGATAGTGCAAACAGCCCTCTCTCCTCTTGAAACAGGAGACACACCGGGTGGGGTTACTATGTTAGCTGCGTTCTGCATTGAGGGAACAAAGGAAATAAAAAGTTTGAACTTTGAATGCGGGAAATAAATTTTTTTAATGCGCAACTCGCATGGTGTGCTAATTGATGGTGGAAGAAGGCTTAAAAAAGATGGTCAGAATGCGCATCAAAAAATATCCTGCAAATGGCAGAATGGGTGTGGCATAAGTATATGCCCACCAAAATTCAGAGGCATTATCCTGTCCGCTGAAGCTGGCCGACCAGTTGCCTGAAAGCAGATAGGTTACGGGAATCCAAAGAGCTCCTAGAACTAAGCTTGCTAGAACACAGATTCGAAATACTTTTAGTGGAATAGGATGAACTTTCCTGGTACTTCTAATGATGAGAAAGTTGAGAGGAAACAGCACGAACATAACGGCAGTCATTAAGTTGCCCCAAGGCAAACTACCTCCTTCCACTACCGGCATGGTCAATAGGGGCGATCCTGTGGCCAGTGAGGTTATCACAAACATCTGAATGAGCACAGAGGCAAGAAAGAAGTATTTGATTCGTTTATTGTTCATCTTAAACTTCAACTTAAAAACAATGAACAAAGCTAACACACTTTTGCTGGCAATACTGCTAATCTCAACACCATCATTCGCTCAAAATAAAGCTCCTGAAATTCCTGATATACTTTCCGAGAAACACTGGGCGCACATTCCTGGACATGCAGGTGAGGCTGGGTTTTATATGGCAAAGTTTGAGACAAGAGTAGTAGACTACAGGAGGTTTTATGGAGATGGTGGAGAAAAGAACACTAAACATGAACCAGAAGTAAGTGTCTGGAGCTTTCGGAAAAACCTCGATGAATCCAACCTCATGTACTACTATGAGCATACAGCTTTTGACAATTATCCAATTGTTGGTGTAGACTTAAGTGATGCCAAAGCCTATGCTGAGTGGCTTACTGTAGCATATAATAACCAACCGAAACGTGAGTTCAAGAAAGTCCTTTTCCGCTTGCCAACTGAACAAGAATGGGAATGGGCAGCTCGAGCAGGTAATGATGTTGCTCCTTTTCCCTGGGGAGGACCTTACATTAGAAACTCTAAAGGAGATATTCTCGCCAATATTTTAAGAGTAAGCGACACCAATATAATCAGCCAAGTTCAAGAAGATGGTTCAATTCAATTTAGCCTTGCTCAGGAACAGATTGACAAAGTCAACCCCACCAGCTACACGAGCCCGGTAAATCAATTTATGCCAAATCGCTATGGCTTATACAACATGAGCGGCAATGTGAGTGAAATGACAACCTCAATTTATAGTGAAGGAAAAAATTCAACAGTGGCTAAAGGAGGAAGTTATCTTCAAACACCCTATTGGGCTATGATAAGTTCAAGACAGGAGTTCTCCAAGCCAACTGCTTATACTGGTTTCAGATTGGTTATGATGGTGGTTGAGAAGTAGTTTTATGTTTGAAGTCACTTTGAACTTGAAACATTGAACACTGAACTAGGATCACCCCCCAATCCACTCAGCTACAAACAGGTTGGTATCTCTTGTGCCACCATTGTTTCTGTTAGATGAGAACACAATGTATTTGCCGTCATTGGAGAAGACTGGGAAAGCATCGAAAGTCTCGTCATGAGTGATTCGGGTCAATCCAGTTCCATCAATATTGATCATGTACAGGTTAAAAGGGAAGCCTCTTGTAGCCGTGTGATTACTGGCAAAAATGATTTTCTCCCCTGAAGGATGAAAAAACGGTGCCCAATTGGCCTGGCCAAGATCTGTGAGTTTCCTTAGGTCGCTTCCATCCGCATTGCAAATGTAAAGCTCCATATCCGTTGGCATTACAAGCCCTTGTGCTAACAGGTCTTTATATTCCTTTATTTCTTCTTCAGTTTTTGGCCTGGAAGAGCGAAAAATCAGCTTCGAGCCATCAGGAGAGAAAAATGCACCCCCGTCATAGCCCAACTCGTTGGTAATTTGCTTTACATCCGAACCATCTATATTCATAGTAAAAAGCTCCAGATCGCCTGTTCGCATTGAGGTAAAGACAATCTTATCCCCCTTAGGAGAAACAGTTGCTTCAGCATCATAACCCGGCTCGTTGGTCAACTGACTGATAATATTGCCATCAAGGTCAGCAGTGAAAATGTCAAAGCTCGGATAAATAGGCCAAACATATTTACCATCGGCTCTGCGCTCAGGTGTAGGAGGACAAGCTTCATCACCTAAGTGGGTTGAGCCATAGACAATGGTTTCATTGCCCGGTAGAAAGTATGAGCAGGTAGTTCTGCCGAGTCCCGTACTTACCATTGTCGGTTTGTTGTTTTTTAGATCATCGTTGCGCCAGTCGGTCACAAAAATCTGGTCGCAGTTCACTCCCCATTCTTTATAGTCACTTTGGAAAACCAGGAACCTGTCATCAAAACTCCAATAAGCCTCGGCATTGTTGCCACCAAAAGTAATCTGCCTTATGTTCTTAAGGTATTTCATCTCTTCGGGGTGAAGAAGAAGAGAGTCGGTGGCCGATCGGGCCTCGCTAGTAGAAGACTGGTTAGATTCTTTACCGCCACAAGAGAGAATAGCCAAGGCGACTATCAGGAAGGAGAAACGTTTCATTAAATTGAAATTTTCGATAATGCCGCGAAGATAATCATTATTATCTTTGGCCTTAAAACCGATGCCATGAAGATGCCACTGTTCGTGTTGGTGATAGCCCTGATCGCTGTAGCCTGCACCGATTTTACCACTGATAAAGAACTTTTAACCGGACTCAAACAGGATGTGGAGTATTTGGCCAGCGATGACCTGGAAGGGCGTGCTATTGGCACAGATGGTGAGGTGTTAGCCGCCCGATACATTGCTGATAAGTTCAAAGAAATAGGGCTTGAGCCAAAGGGTACCGACAAGTACTTTCAGGTTTTTCGGGTAAACAAGCCCGTAAATCCACATGAACAGGCCGTAATTGGAACCAACGGTGAAGGCATTGCAGGTAGAAATGTAGTAGGTTTCATTGACAACGGAAAACCATTTACTATTGTGCTGGGAGCACATTACGATCACCTTGGCTATGGCAGTGAGGGTTCCTTGTATAGGGGAGAACCGGCCATTCATAATGGAGCCGATGATAACGCCAGCGGAACAGCGGCACTCATTCAATTGGCAAGAATTCTGAAAGAGAAGAAGTCAGACTATAACTATTTGTTCATTGCCTTCTCCGGAGAGGAAAATGGGCTTTGGGGTTCCAATTACTTCTCTAAAAATGCAACGGTGGCGGTGGACAGCCTCAATTTTATGATTAACATGGATATGGTTGGGCGCTTGAATAAAGAAAAAAGCCTGGCCATTAATGGTGTTGGCACCAGCCCAGTATGGAAAGATGTACTCAATAAAATTAATTATGACTCGCTGAAGCTGGTTACCTCAGAGTCAGGGGTTGGGCCATCAGACCATACCTCTTTTTACCTGCAAGATATTCCCGTATTGCACTTCTTCACCGGTCAGCATGAAGACTACCACAAGCCTTCGGACGATGCCGATAAAATAAATTATGAAGGTATGGTAAAGGTGATTCGTTTCATAGAGCGCCTTATTGGTGAGTTAGATTACAAAGAGAAGCTTGAGTTTACTAAAACCCAGGACAATAGTGGAGACTCACCACGTTTTACTGTAACCCTTGGTGTAGTTCCGGACTACCTGTATGATGGAGAGGGCATGAGGTTAGATGGTGTTACCGATGGAAAGCCTGCCGCCATGGCTGGCATGCAAAAGGGTGATGTGGTAATAAAAATGGGCGATTCTACCATAGTGGATATGATGAGCTACATGCGCGCGCTCAGCGCCTTTACTCCGGGTGATGAGACCACCGTTCAATATAAACGCGGAGACCAGATTAGTACAGTAAAAGTTAAGTTCTAACTTCGATTCTCCCCATTGGGCGTCTGCCTAAAGCAGAATTTTTGAAAATGTTTCATTAGACGGCTTCGTTTGGAACTCTTTATTGGAACGATTGTTCTGAATTTGTAATTAAAATTTTGGAACATTCATTCTAATTAACCAACATGAGCAAATTAAAAAATAAAGTAGCCGTCATTACAGGTGGCAGTACAGGGATTGGGCTGGCAACAGCTAAACTATTTTTAAGAGAGGGAGCCCGCGTTGTCATTACCGGCCGAACATTGGAAACACTGGAAAAAGCACAAAGAGAGATTGATGATGACAACCTTCAAATTGTGCAGTCCGATACTTCAGACCTTGCGGCCATCGATACACTTGCGGGTAAGTTAAAGGCAAGCTATGGCCAAATAGACGTTCTTTTTGCCAATGCAGGTATAGCTTGGTTTGCACCGATAGAGCAAGTAGATGAGGCTTTTTTCGATGCTCACTTCAACACCAATGTAAAAGGCCTTTTCTTCACCATTAAAAAGCTATTGCCTCTAATGAACAATGGAGGAACCATCGTGCTTAATGCCTCAGCGGTTATTCACAAAGGTTTCGAAAATAGCTCGGTATACTCGGCCACCAAAGGGGCTGTCAGAAGTTTTGCCCGTACCTTGTCGGCTGAGCTTGCTCCACGCCATATTCGGGTGAACACAGTGAGCCCCGGTCCGGTGGAAACACCCATTTACAACAAAATGGGAATGACTGAAGAACAGCTTAGGTTAATGGCAGAAGATTTTGCCAACCGTGTACCGCTGAAGCGATTTGGAAATGCCGATGAGGTGGCCAATACCGTATTGTTTCTGGCCTCTTCAGACTCCTCCTTTATAGCCGGAGAAGAGATTTTGGTGGATGGCGGGATAGCCACCATCTGATAATTTTAGTTATTTTTGGAACGATCGATTTGAAAATGAGATCGTTATGGCCAGGAAGAAGAATTTTGATGAGCAGGAGGTGTTGGATAAGGCACTACAACTCTTTTGGCGCAAAGGTTATCATGCCACCTCTATTCAGGATTTGGTAGACGAGCTCGGCATCAATAGAGCCAGTATGTACGATACCTGGGGCGATAAACATCGTCTGTACCTTGCGGCACTGAAACGCTACCGCCAATATGCTTCTTCCTGGTTTTTAGAAGAAATCAGATCTGAAAAGCCCGCCCGGCAAATCATAGAAAACTTTCTTAAGCACTTGGTCAATGACATGATTGCCGATGCAGACAGAAAGGGCTGTTTTGTGGTGAATTCAACCACCGAACTGGCGACTATGGATAAAGAAGTGCAGGCCATGGTGGAAGAAAACAGACGGACGGTAGAGCAGGTTCTTGCCGAACTCATTAAAGAAGGTCAGGCCAGTGGCCAATTCTCTTCGGCCCACTCTCCCGAGTCATTGGCGCGGTTTATTTTTAGTGTAATTAGCGGTATTCGAGTGGTTTGTAAAACGCAAATCTCCAATAGAGAACTTCAGGAGGTCATCGATATCACACTTTCGGTATTAGATTGATCAGAATCACTTTTCTGATTAGTCATTTTATCTATATTAGAAGCCAATTTTTGGAATATGGCACGTGTAGTATCGGTTTTTTTAGAGCGCAATCAGTTTAAGATTCTCAGAATTTGCATTGGGGTGCTTTTTTTGTGGTTTGGAGGCCTGAAGTTCTTTCCCGGCCTTAGCCCTGCTGAAAGCCTGGCTTCTGAAACGGTAGACATTTTAACCTTGAGACTACTGCCTGACGCCATGATACTTCCCAGCCTGGCACTCTTAGAGGTAGCTTTAGGCGTTATGCTGGTGTTTACGCGCGAATTCAGGTTTACTTTTTGGCTATTGCTCTTTCACATGCTTTGTACCATTATGCCAATGGCCGTATTGCCCGAAGTTACCTTTCGTTCCTTTCCGTTTCAATTGACCATAGAAGGACAATACATTGTAAAAAATATTGTCATTATTAGTGCTGCCTTTGTCTTGCTCTTTCATCATAAAAGCAATCGAATTCACAATTAATTGCGGGGAGGAGAACTTTTCATACACTATTTCATTTAAGTTAAGATGAATGGAAGGAGCTGAGAAGCCTCCTTTCGGTCGGTGGTTGCTATGCTCAAAATCACAAGCACCAGCGGCACTTCTGAGTAAATCCATTTAAGTTAGTGTATCAAAAAAGTACAGTAGGTTGACATACGATCTGATTATTATAGGAGGAGGGCCAATAGGAATGGCGTGTGCTATAGAGGCAAAAAAGGCCGGGCTCTCATACATTGTGTTAGAAAAGGGTGTACTGGTCAATTCCATTTATAATTTTCCTACCAACATGACCTTCTTTTCTACCTCTAATTTATTGGAGATAGGTGGAGTTCCTTTTATTGCTCACAACGATAAACCCACCCGCAGAGAGGCTCTGGAATATTTTAGAAGAGTACAGGAAAGTTGGGGGCTCCGAATACAATTGTATACGGAGGTGCTGAGCATGAAGCGCAATGGAGCAAACTATCTTTTGCATACATCTAAAGGAGATTACGAGGGCCGCCATGTGGTGGTGGCCACCGGTTTTTATGATACCCCACGCCTGCTCAATGTGCCAGGAGAAGAACTTAAAAAAGTAAAACACTTCTATGATGATCCACACCCCTATGTAGATCAGAAAGTTGTGGTTGTAGGAGCCGCCAACTCGGCTTGCGATGTAGCCTTAGAAACCTACTACAAAGGTGCAGAGGTAACAATGGTAATTCGAGAGCAAGAAATATATCCTAAAGTAAAATATTGGATCAGACCCAACATAGAGAACCGAATTAAGGAAGGTAGTATAAAGGCGTATTTCAATTCGAGAATTGTGGAGATACGGCCTTCGGAGGTAGTACTGGACACTCCTGAAGGAGAGCGTATTATAGCCAATGACTTTGTGCTGGCTATGACAGGCTACATGCCTAATTTTAAGCTGTTTGAGCAACTTGGGCTACCCATATCCGATGATGAGGACAAAACGCCTTTGCACAACCCTGAAACGCTGGAGACCCCATTACCGGGAGTATATGTGGCGGGGGTTATTAATGCCGGCTTACAAACCAGCAAATTGTTTATTGAAAACACACGAGTTCATGCTCAAATAATCTTAGCGCATATGGTAAGCAAAGATTCGGTCTCTGCCTAAGTACCGAATCTTTGCATGCGTGGCTATTCGTAGCGTAAGCTCTTAACCGGGTTGGTGCTTGCGGCCTTTAGTGCATGGTAACTCACCGTGAGCACAGTAATGAAAAGTGCGGCTGCTCCTGCCAACACAAAAACCATGGTTCCAATAGCAATTCTGTATTCAAAGCCATTAAGCCAGTCGTTCATGAACCAATTGGATAAAGGCGCTGCAATGACAAAACCAATGCCTACCAGCACCAAAAAACTCTTAGACATAATAAGCATCAGGTTGCCAAGGCTGGCTCCAAGTACTTTACGTATGCCTATCTCTTTTATGCGCTGCTCGGCTGCAAAGCTGGCAAGCCCAAAAAGACCTAATAAAGAAATAAAAATAGCTATGCCTGAGAAATAGTTGGCCAACAACCCAATGGTTGTTTCTCCACGGTATAAATTCTCATAGCTCTCATCCAGAAAATTATAAGTAAACGGATAGTTGGGGTTCATCTCTTTGGCCAGGTTTTCCAGGTATTCTATTCCTGCCTGAGTATTGCCCCCATCCATTTTGGCAATGAAATAGCTGGCATTTTCCGGTCTTAGAGAAATAACTATCGGGTCAATGCTTTGGTGAAGAGAGCTAAAGTGAAAGTCCTTTACAATACCAATTACCTTACCCGTTCTGCCCCAGAAAGTAATGGGATAATTAAGTGGGTTTTCTACATTCATGGCCTTTGCGGTCTGCTCATTAATAATTACGTGCAGCGAATCGGTAGCCAGGTTAGGGTCAAAACTTCTTCCCTCAATAATTTCCATATTCAGGGTTTCAATAAAGCTATGGCCTACCTGCAAAACGTTGAACAAGGTTTCGTTTTCCTCCGTTTTGCCTTCCCATCGATATCCTCCGGAGGTAGAAGAGCCAATATTGATGGGCGTATTGCTAGAAACGGTAATGTTGCTGAAGTTAGGGTTGTCTAGCACCCGTGCCATAAACAGGCGAGCGCTTTCTTCACTGGCAAGGTCGCCCTCAATTGGTAAGTAAACAATGTTTTCCTTGTTGTAGCCCAGGTTTTTATTCTTCACAAACTCCATTTGCTCATGAATAACCAGTGTGGAGATAATTAGAAAGGTGCTAATGACAAACTGAACAATGACTAACCCTTTGCGCAGTCCGTTAGACCAACCTGAAGTTTTGAAACTTCCTTTTAACACACTAACCGGTTTGAAGCCCGACAGGAAGACTGCCGGGTAGCTGCCCGCTAGTACGCCCACTACCAAACCAAGACCCAGTAGCAGTGCCAATTGGTTGATGTTCTCAAAATTGAAGCTTAAATGACCATTAATAAGCTCGTTGAGCGAAGGCACAAGCAGGGCCACAAGCAGGCCGGAAAGGATTGCCGAAATAATGGACATGAGCACCGATTCGCCAATGAACTGAAAGACCAGTTGTCTGCGCGATGAACCCACCACTTTTTTTACCCCTACCTCTTTGGCTCGTTTGGTAGAACGGGCGGTGGCCAGGTTCATAAAGTTTATGCATGCAATTACCAGAATGAAAACCGCTACAATACTAAACAGCCTTACATACACAATGCGACCACCTGAAGCCTTGCCATTTTCAAAGCTTCCTTTCAGGTACATGTCTTTGAGAGGAAAAAGAAAAAGGTCTACCACCGAACCCTCATTTTTCTCCTTTACGTAGCCTTTTATTTTCTTATTAAACTCCTGGTAATCTACACCGGCCTGGAGTTTTACCACTCCGCGAATGCCATTGTTGCCCCAGTCTTGCAACCAGGCATTTCGTTCTCCCCACGGAGCGTAAGGCATTACAAAGTCGAATTTTAAGGAAGCGTTCAGGGGAGCATCCTCATATACTCCTCCCACTTTGTATTCACCCCAACCATTTACCGTCAGGGTTTGCCCAATAGCAGGTTCTGGCCCAAAAATTCTTTCTTTGAGACTTTTCGAAAGGTAAAGTACCGAAGGTTCGGTCAACGAGTTTTCGCGTGTTCCTTCTATAAATTCGTTG
This sequence comes from Roseivirga sp. UBA1976, assembly GCF_002336325.1. Taxonomy (NCBI): domain Bacteria; kingdom Pseudomonadati; phylum Bacteroidota; class Cytophagia; order Cytophagales; family Roseivirgaceae; genus Roseivirga; species Roseivirga sp. UBA1976. The sequence goes on from NZ_DDDQ01000076.1 coordinate 14,548, forward strand.
CTGAAAATATGGAAGAAATCTTCACTGGCCACCCGGCCTCGCTCCTTAAAACTCTGTCCGTTGTGTAAAAACAGGCGCTCCTGCTCCCAGGTGAGTTGGCTAAAATATTCTACCTCAGGCATTTCCGCCTTCAGAGCATCTTTTAGCGGTCCGGGATTGGCCGAGGTGGTGAAAATTGTCCCCGAGTAATCCTGGTTTTCCATTACCTGATAGATGCGATCTATGTCCTGATGAAACTGATCTACCGATCGTTCGCTTTGCACATAGAGGAATAGCAGCATGCTGGCTGTTATGCCAACCGTTAGTCCAAGAACATTGAGAAAAGCATAGGCACGTTCCTTCCAGAAAATGCGCAGAGCAGTTTTAATGATTGTTTGTAGCATGGTTTGAGTTTTTTGACCAAAAAATGAATTCAGTCGGAAGACGATTTCTGCCTGAATTCATTACACAGACCTCAAAAAACCCAAATGGTTGCAGTTTTAAGGAGACAATTTCTGGATTGTTCCTATCTACTCATATCGCAAATTGTCTACCGGGTTTCTACGAGCCGCTTTTAACGACTGGTAGCCAACCGTTAGCCATGAAATAATCAGCACTCCTGCTGTTCCTGCCAGAAAAATAAGCGGATCTATGGCTATTCTAAACGGATACGCACTCAGCCAATCTTCCATATACCACCAGGCCAGTGGAATGGCCAGAGCAGCCGACAGTAAAATAAGCCAGGTAAAATTATTGAACAGCAGGGTGAGTAGGGTAAAGGTAGAGGCACCTAGTACTTTGCGTATACCAATCTCTTTTTGACGTTGCTCGGTTACAAAAGCTGCCAAACCAAAAAGACCCAAACAAGCAATGGTTATGGCTAAAATGGCAAAAACCATAAAGATTGTTTTCACTCGTTGCTGGCTTCTAAACTGATTTTTAAAAATCTGATCCAGAAAGGAATATTCGAAGGGCTGCCCACCGGCAAAGTTGTCCCAGGTGTTTTGAGTGTAATCGACTACCTCAGCGGCAGCTTCGGGTGCAAAGCGAATACTCAATGCGCTGTTGCTTTTGCCCAAAAACAAGGCATGAGGGGTAATGTTGGTGGTCATGTTTCTAAAGTGAAAATCCTTCATTACACCAATAATGGTAAAAGTCTCGGATCGATTGTTGACCACACCTTCCAGTGTTTTAATCCGCTTGCCGATTGGATTTTCGGTGTATCCAAAGCGTTTAAGGGCTGTTTCGTTGACAATAACGGCCGAAGAGTCTGAAGCAAGGTCTTTGTCGAAAAACCTACCGGCTACCAACTCTATATCAAAAACCCGTGCATAGTCTTCGTCTACATACCAATTTTGGGTAGAAACAGCTTCGTCTGGCGAAGAAGCTTCTTCGCGCAAAAAAGGAAAGTCATTGAGTGCATCCGTTGCAGGAATGTAACCGCTCACGCTAGCCCCTTCAACCATTGGGTTGCGTTCCAACTCTGTTTTGAAAGCGTTGAGTTGTTCTCCCAGAAGTTGAGTTTCGTGTACAATGAGAATTTGATCTTTATTAAAGCCCAGTTGCTTGTTTTGCAGAAAGCTCAACTGTTGGTATACCATCAATGAACCGACAATGAGGAAAATGGAAATAGCAAACTGAACAATTACCAAAGTGTTTCTTAGCCATTTTGAGGCTTTTCCTTTGGTGATTTGACCCTTAAGTACCTTTACCGGGCTAAAAGAAGAAAGTATGAAGGCCGGGTAAGAACCGGCCAGCAGGCCTACTACAAAGGTGGCTAATAAAAGGTAGGGCCACAGACCACCGGTGCCAAAAATGGGGTTTTCCATAGACTTCTCGGTGAGTTCATTGAACGCGGGTAGGAAAGCATAAACCAGCAGAATGCCAAATACCATGGCCAGCGATACATTTAGTATTGCTTCAGTGATAAACTGGCCAATGAGTTGGTGCCTCATGGAGCCAAGCACTTTTCTAACCCCTACTTCTTTGGCTCTTATGGCCGCCCGGGCAGTGGCCATGTTCATGAAATTGATGCAGGCAATTAGTAGAATAAATGCACCTATTATGCTGAAGAAATACACATTTTGAATGGTGCCCGTTTCGCCCAACTCAAAATCGAGTGAGGAGTACAGGTGTATGTCTTTGAGCGGCTGTAGGTAATAGCGAATGTCCATGGCTCCGGCATCCAGACCTTCCTGCATGTCGGCCCCCATAAATTGCTGTACTTGCTGCCCCATGTGTTTAATGAGGAAATCCAGCATTTTGCCATCGAAGGCAGCTTGCTGATCGGGGTTTTGCAGCTCCACATAGGTTACAAAATTATTGCTTAGCCAGAAGTTCTGGCGGGCGTCTTCCCGGTTGAGCATAGAAATGAACATATCATAGTCGAAATGGGTGTTTTCCGGTATATCGGCAATCACTCCCGTTACCTTCATGTCGGTGGTATTGTCTACCCGAATGGTTTGGCCAATGGGATCTTCATTGCCAAAAAACTTGCGGGCGGTAGATTCTTCCAACACCACGGTGTTGGGCTCGTCCAGCAAATGTGCTTTGTCTCCACTAATAAGGCTAAACCTAAATATGTCCATGAACTCCTGGTCGGCCCAGGTAATGCGTGGCTGTTGAAAATACTGATCTCCCACCCGAATCAACATGCTGGTGTTGCCCCGTGTTCTACCTGCCCTTACTACTTCAGGAAACTCTTCCTGAACCGTCTTGGCGAAAGGATCGGGAGCTGTTGGCAGGTTAAATTCATTATCGGCAAACTTCAGGTAGTTGGCTACTCTAAATATGCGTTCTGAGTTAGGAAAATGCTTGTCGTAGCTTAGCTCATGCTTTACATACATGGCTATAAAAATGCATGCGGCCATGCTCACCGCTAAACCCAGCAGATTGAGCATTGAATAGAATTTGTGGCGCATCATGCTCCGATAAGCCACTTTGATGTTGTTTTTGACCATTGTTGTATAGATTATATTTTGAGTTAACCAATTGCTTCTGAGTAGTGACACTCTGAAAAGAAGCAGCACATCTATAAGAAACTTTCGGTTGGCATAGGCCTGTCCTTTTACGTTTAAGTTGTGCTCATAATACTCTTCCAGATCTCCCAGAATGTCTTCTGCAAAATCGGGGTGACAGTACAGCCTGAATATTTTCTCACCGAGGCTTTTTAGCATAGTTTGTATTGAAGCGCCACGTTCTGAATCTCCTTGTAAAGCTCCATTCGGGTTTGCATGTTGTAGTCCAGTGCCTTTTTGCCAAAAGCTGTGATTTTGAAGTAGCGCTTACGCTTTCCTCCTCTGGCTTTGGTTGTTTCTCCCAGCTCCGAAACTATGAACCCCTTCTCTTCCATTCGTCTTAGTGCAGACTGAAGGGCTCCTATAGAAACCTTTCTTTTCAGGCGTTTTTCTATTTCCTCTTTAATTGAAACCCCGTAGGCATCGCCATGCAATACGCCCACTGTTAGAAGTACGTATTCCTCAAATTCACCCAGTTGATATTTCTTCATAATTGAAATTAATTCCTAAATGTAGTTTTTTTGATGAGAGTAAAAAATTAAAATTTCCTAAATGTAGTTTTTATTACCTCGATTTAGGACCTGTTGCTGTTAAAGGTTTGATCAAGATTGCCTGCCGGTTGGCATAGAAATTGACTTTTTTGCCTTTCAATAAAAAGCAAGAGGCTGTCTCAAAAGCTAGGTGAGCGTCACCCCTGAACTTACCAGTTGGTAGACAAGTTGAGATGACGAGTTTTGAGGCATCCTCTATTGAGAGTTATTCGCTCCTTAGGTTGTTGGCTGGGTTAGCTTTAATGGTTTTAATGGAAATGAGGCTTATGGTCAAACCAATGAGCATTAATATTCCTACAGAAGTGACGCCATACACCAAAGGGCTTATGCCCGCCTGGTAGGTAAAGTTACTGAGCCAATTGCGCATGAAAATCACGGAGGCAGGTATGGCTACTAAGAGAGCTATGGCAGCTATAAGAAGGTATTTTAGGTTTATGAGCCATAGAATGTTTTTGGCCGATGCACCAAGTACCTTTCTAATGCTAATTTCCTTTACCCTTTGGCGGATTACAATGGATATTACGCCTAGCAATCCTCCGCAGGCCAGGAATATGGAAATGGCAGAAAGTATTACTGTCAGCCTAAAAGTGCGAGCTTCTTCCTGGTAAAGCTCTTCAATTTGGCTATCTAAAAACCTATAACTGAAGTCGACCTCGGGAACAATCTCAGTGAATTTTTCTTCAACCTGCTCCATGATCTGAGGCAAGCTATTTGGGTCGAATTTGGCGATTAAATGGTTGTAGGCATTCTGGTTCATCATCATAATGATCGGCCTAACCGGAACATGAAGAGAGTTATAATGGAAATCTTTAACCACACCTACAACAGTGCCTTTTACCAGCTCTTCATTATTCACCCAAAAAAGCTGTTTGCCAACCGGATCCTGCACGTTCAATTCCCGAACGGCTGTTTCGTTGAGTACAAATGCAGTACCTGCAGAATCTGCGGCAAACACATCATCGAGCATTCGGCCCTCTACCATTTCCAGATTCAGTGTGCTGGCAACATCTTTATCTACGAACATTTCAGAGGCATCAACTCTCAATTGCGGATTCTCCTCCATGTACAATGGATGCTGGTTGAACTGCCCTCCTGGAACGTTTGACACCACGGATGTCTCGCCTATTCCCGAAATAGACTCTAACTCCGATTTTAACGTTCTTATTTTCTGACTGTAGGTTTGCCCCACAATGGTAAGCACCATTAAATTATCCTGATCGAAACCGAGGTCTTTATCTTTAAGAAACTGAATCTGATTACGAATGATCAGGCTACCACTAATAAGAATCACTGTAGCCACAAGCTGAACTCCAAGCAAACCATTTCTGAGGTTCGAACCACCAAGCTTGCTCAGCTTCAGTCCACGAAGAATACTTCCTGCTTCGAAAGAATTGAGATAAACTGAGGGATAAAGAGCCGAAACAATTGCCGTAAAAATTGCTGTAAGCACCATAAAGGTTACCGTTTCGGTCTGCCATAAGTTTTCGATAGCAATGCTTCCATTCACCAAATTATTAAATGGCGTTTCCAACCAATTCATTACAAAAACCGAAAGTATCAGCGCCAGAAAAGTAGTTACCAAAGCCTCTATACTGAACTGGGTAAAGATTTGAGACCTGAATGCGCCAAGGGTCTTTTTCACCCCAACTTCTTTTAGGCGTTGAGCAGCCCTTGCTGTGTTCAGATTCACAAAGTTGATGATAGAAATGAGCAGTATGAAAAGAGCGCTAACTCCGTAAATAATCAGATAACTATAACTACCATTTGGTTCAAGTTCCCATCGAATATTGGAGTGCAAATGAATGTCTTGAATGGGTTGAAGCTTGAAACCAATTTCTCCGGCCTTTAAACTTTCAATATTGTCCTCTGACCAATTGAGGTACTTCGGAATCCAATTGGGGATTTTAGACTCTACCACTTCTGGGTTTGTTCCCGGGCTAAGTTTCACATAGTTAAAATGCCCGAAATCGTCCCATGAAAGCCAGGGGTCGTTAAAAGGAAGTGACTTTAAAGTAACGTAGGAAAGCATAAAGTTAAAGCGAAAATGAGATGCTTTAGGCGCATCTTTAACCACAGCAGCTACTTCCAAAAGATCTACCATTCCGTTGAAAGATAGTCTTTGACCAACGGGGTCTTCATCACCAAAAAACCGCTTAGCTGTAGACTCCGAGAGAACAACTGCCCATTCATTCTGAAGCGCTTGTTTTGGGTTTCCATATATCGGCTCATAAGTAAACACATCGAAAAAGGTGGTGTCTGCAAAATATCCGTCTGTGATTTCATGAGTCACGTTAGAGGCATCATGTGTAATGAGAATGACGTCTTTGGTTAAACCCGGACCATAGATTGGGGAAAAAGTCACTGCTTTTACAACCTCTGGAAACTCACTAACCAGTGCCTGAGCCATGGGGTGAGGCGTACGGGTTTGTGGATTTTCATTCATCCAGGCAATGCGATAAATGTCGTCTGCATCTTTATGGTGAGAGTCATACGAGGTCTCGAATTTTAAATGCAGGTAAATGAGTCCGCAAACGGTAAAGGCCAATACTAGGCCCAGCAAGTGGAAACTTGTCTGCATTTTATGGCGCATCATTCCGCGCCAGGCAAATTTGAAATAGCTTCTGTACATGATAATTATGTTTGAGTTTTGACCAATTTTTTTTAGAGCAAAGGGGCGTAAAAAATGAAAGAGATGAAACCAGTAGAGCAGGTTAGCTTTCCACTTTGGTTTTGCTTCGCGCTCTATTTGATAGTACTCAAGGAGGTCTCCTTCTATTTCTTCCAGAAGACGATCTTTGCAAAACCAACGAAGCAACTGGCTTCCAAGGGTTGGAGGGCTATAAAGTGGTTTGTTGTTAGACAAGCTTGGCTAGTTTTAAGGCCATATTTGGTATCTGATTGAACAGCGAGTTTCTGAGCTCATGGTTTTTCTGGAGAGCCTTTTTACCTTCTGCGGTAATGGTAAAAATGCGCTTTCTACGGCCTCCTCTCTCATGGGTGGCTTCGGCTAATTCAGACTTTAAAAAGCCTTTATCCTCCAACCGGCTTAGGGCAGAATGCACGGCACCAATAGCAACTTTTCGCTTGGTCTGGTTAACGATTTCTTCCCGAATACTCAAGCCGTAGGCTTCGGGATAAAGCACCCCGACAATTAAAAGAACTAACTCTTCAAATTCACCTAGCTGCGTTCCTTTCATCTTTTCAATTTTCGTATTTGTAGAACAAACTTAGCATCAATTTCTACAATTATGAAATTTGTTTCTTAAAAGACACAAAAAAACCACCTTTGTCAGGTGGCTCGACTTTATCAATTCTCCCTCAATTTAGCGGAGGCGTCCGCAAGGCAGCTTGGTCAACGGTACTGCGGTGGATTGATGCCTTTCATTCTCAAATAGGTTACAATCTGTCCTCTGTGATGGGCATTATGATCGAGATAAGAGATGAGTCCGGCTGTGAGCTGGTCATTATTTTCCTGGGCTAAAATGAAGGCATTCATTTCATCAAATTTGGTTTTGGTCCACTCAATGAGTTCTTTTTTAGATTTACTGTTTTCATCGCCTGGAGCCCATTGCGCTTGCCCCCCATTGGCAAAAGCTCTGTGAAAATAGTCTATGCTGTAGGCAATATGATAAGCTTGAGCCGCAAAAGTTCGTTGTTCATCGTTGGGCTTAAAGTTGTAGCTCTCTTCCGGCATAGCCTCCAAAACAGCGAGGGTATATGCCTTACTGGCTTCCAATCGCTGCTTAAGCCAGTCGTAGCCTCCGTGATCCGCCATTGCAGAGCCGGTTGTAATCAACAGAGCGAAAAAGGTATAGGTAAGGGTTTTGGCAATTTTCATAAAGTTTGGGTTTTTGATACAGGTTACTTATACGTAAGAACTTACTGAATTTGTTCGATGAATTTTCTGTTGACAGAAGTTAGGTATGATGGTGGTTCATTTGTTTCTTGTTAAACGATACATACACTAAAGCATGAGACACCAATCTCTTATCATAGCCATTCTCTTTTTCTTGCTGATTTCTCCGGCTACAGCTCAGCAGTCTGAATATGATGAACAGTGGAGAGAAGTATATAAGCTCGAACTAAAAGGCCAAAGTAAGTCCGCTTTGGCGAAAGTTAATTCCATTTATACCCGTGCAGCCGCTGAAAGCAACGGAATCCAGAAACTTCGAGCCACCATTTATCAAAGCAAGTACCGACTGTTACTAGAAGAGAATGCGCAGGAATCAGTACTTAGTGTTTTGGCCGAAAGAGCCGAATCAGCAAAGGCACCGTTTCAGTCGATCTACCATTTTCTCAAAGCAAATTCCCTATTTGAATACTATCAATCCAATGCCTACCAAATTCGCAACCGGGAAATTGAGGAAAACGACACCTCTGACTTCAATTTTTGGGGACAGCAAAGATTTTTGAAAGAAATACACACATTGTTCTCCAAGGCTCTTGACACTAATGAGAACCTACATTTAGACGATCAGAGCATTAGAATTTTGTTCGAAAAAGACTCTCTCAGTTCTTACCAAGGCTTAGCGTTAAACGATTGGATGGCCACAAAAGCCATTGAGTTTTATTTCTTTCAACCCTATCAGAGTCTAATTCAATGGAAAAATGAAAATGGGATATGGAACTGGGAAGATTTTTCACAACAAGACTTCTCCTCCGACAATGGCTATAACCGAAAACATGGACTGGTCATTCTTCAACAAATGGGAGAAAAGGCCAGGAACAGTGGCTCGAAAGAATTGATAACCTTTTGGGAGCTACACAGACTCAAAGCACTCAGCAATCTGAACCTGAAAAATAAAGATCAAAACTTAATACAAGCTTACAGACATTTATTGGACAATCCGGATATACAGCAGTCACCTTTGAAGCTTGCCCTTGCGTTTAAACTGAATAGTCTATCGAATGACTATGGCTATCAACAGTCCAATCAATTTGAAAATGCCAAGGTAGAAGCACACCAATTGGCTTCCGAAATCATTAACTCGGGAGAGAAAAATCTGGAAGCTGCACAGGCCAAATCACTTATTCAGCTTATTGAACAACCAAGTATTGACGGCCAAATTCAGTCATTCATTATGCCCGAAACTCATTCGCGAGTGCTGGTGTCTTACGCCAATATTAAGGAGATTAATATCAGAATTTACAAGCCCACCACTCGACAATGGTTGAGTCTGAATAACATTTATGTAAAACCGGATATGTCTGAGGCTTTAGACAAAATAGAGCCTGTCAGATCATGGAATCAGGGGCTTCCGCAGCAGGATGATTTCAATATTCATTCAACTGAACTGTTGATTGAGCCCCTTCAAAAAGGCCAGTACACCATAGCGTTTTATTCTTCTCAAGAGCCTCAGGAATTATTAGGCTTCGCCCATTTTCAAGTTTCAGAATTAATGTTGGCCGACCTCGGAAATGATGTTTTCAATCATTTCGCCCTGGTCAACAGAGAGAATGGCGAAGCAATTTCCGGAGCAAAGATTCAATTCTTCGATGGAAACTCGCCTTTCAGAGTAGCTGATCTATTTCTTCATACTTTCACTTCCGACAGCAACGGTAGGTTTTATGTCAAAAGCAAAGGCTATCAATATGGACTTGGGGCATTGGTGATTGACCAATCAGACACCACCTACTTCCGGGATATTCACCTCTCTGCAAATCGTTGGTCCGGAAGTGACGATGAGGATTATTATATGGTTCAGGCAGATGTTTTCACGGATAGAGCCATCTATCGGCCAGGACAAACCGTCTACTTCAAAGGCATCTTAACCAAGAGCAAGGGCAGTGAACAAGGCGTGGTTACCAATGAAGAAGTGCTGGTTACGATATATGATGTCAACTACGATGAGGTCTATGAAAAATATCTAAAAACCAATGAATTTGGTTCATTCAGCGACTCTCTCAAACTGCCCAAGAATATACTGACCGGGGAATTCGAGATAGTGGTGGAAGAAGGTGATGCACCTAGCGTCTTTTTCGAAGATCAAACAGATGAGTTTTACTCTACCAGTACCTCATTTAGCGTAGAAAACTACAAGAGGCCAAGGTTTGAGTTGGTCATGGATCCGATAGATTCTGCCTATATACTCGGAGATTCGGTAACCGTATCAGGTAGTGCCAAAGCACTTGCAGGAAATAGCCTGGCCAATGCACAGTTGAAATATACTGTTACCCAAAAAGGATATCGTACCAAAATCAGTGATGAAAACCCCTACTACTGGCAGCGTAATTGGGTTGAAGATGAACAGGTTTTAGTATCCACAGAGAGTCAAATCGGACAAAACGGAGAGTTTGAAATTAAATTCCCTACCCACCTAAAAGAAGGTTTAAGCGAGGAACAACTGCCGGTTTACGAATATCAGGTTGAAGTTTCAGTTACCGACATCAATGGAGAAACGCGGGAGTCCAGCAAACAGGTTAAGGTTGGTTTGCACAAAGCCACCTCAAGCGTATTTGCCAAGCGAGAGGTTTTGAAGAAAGAAAGAGTACTTAAGGTCAACGTTTCGGCCAGTAATTTGAATGGAGGTGATTTTAAAGAATCAGGAACATTGCAGGTGTATCGTCTGGATGCTAAACACTATCTTTTTGACAGGCAGTGGTCGGCACCAGACTTACCCATTCTGACCGAAGAGGAATTTGAAAAGTACTTTCCGAATGAACCTTACGCTGAAAATTCGACCAAGCCTACAGAAACTTTGGTTTATGAAACAGAGGTAGGAATAAATCAAACCGAAGTAGAGATACAGGGAATTACTCAATGGCAGGCTGGTTCTTACATAATCAGGTTCCATGCCGATAGAAAACTAGCCGAACCAGCTACCGCTAACTTCACTTTGAAGGAAAGCACAGCTCAGGTTTTGTACCCTCAGTTCATATCAGTTTTGGCCGATAAACCGGAATATAAAGTAGGCGAAACCGCAAAACTGACTATTTCTTCAAGTCTGAAGGATTTAACCATTTTACTTCAACCTAAAAAAATCAATGCTCAAAACACAGAGTACATCTTTAGACTGAATGAGCGAACCGAAGCCCTGGAAATACCTATAGAAGAAGATGATTTAGGCGGTTTCGAAGTGCATTATCTGGCTATCGGAGCCAATCATTCCGAAACCGGAACACTGGCCATCAGAGTTCCTCAACCAAAAGCAGAGCTGGATATTGAAACAAAAACATTCAGAAGTTTACTCGAACCCGGCAGCGAAGAAACCTGGAGTTTCAACATAAAAGGAACAAAGGGCAAAGCTGCTGAAGCCGAAGTATTGGCCTCCATGTATGATGTCTCATTAGACCAATTCGCCTCCAACGACTGGAGATTTAATCCTTCCTCACAGAGAATGTTTAATACTTATAATCACTACTCTACTTTTCCTCAAAATAATTTGTCCTCCATACGCAATGTCATTCCATTTTTCAGGGCAGATTTCAAGCAGAGAAGCCTACCAACCTTTCAGTCTTTTGGCTATAGTTTTGTTAACGCCAGAAGAACCCATTCTGAGTATTTATCAACTTTTTTAGCCAATGTTCCCGCTTCCATTAAAGCCAAGAAGTTGGATGGAATTCCTGTTGGGGAGATAGCAGGAATTGTGCGTGATGAACTTGGCGAGCCACTGCCAGGAGCCTCTTTCAGAATTACTGGCACAGCCCAGGGTACCCTCAGCAATGAAGATGGAAAATTCAGCCTTGCAGCCTCAAAAGACAATGAAGTCATAGTTAGCTTTTTAGGCTATGAAACCCTGAAATTTAAAGTTGACGAGAACAATTTCTATGAAATAAGCATGTCACCAGACTTTCAGGAATTGGGAGAAGTAGTGGTACTTGGTTATGACCAAGAGTCGAAAAAGAACATGTTGTCATTGGTTATAGAAGTGGAAGATGAAGAAATTTTACTCTCTATGGAATTTGAAGAAGTTGCTGAAGAAGCAATGCCGGACGCGCTCCAAGGTCAGATCACGGGTGTTAGTTGGACTCCAAGTAATGCTGCTTTGAACTTGCGAAGTGTGACTTCATTAGACGGAAACAATCAGCCTCTTATAGTTGTGGATGGAGTCATAACTACATTAGACCAGGTTTCTTCAGATGATGTGGCAAATATTTCTACGCTAAACGATGCTTCAGCCACTGCTCTTTACGGCTCAAGAGCTGCCAATGGAGTAATCCTCATTTCCACAAAAGCCGGAGTAGCTAAAGAAAAGGAATTACTGGCCAATGTCCGAACCAGAACAGACTTTAGAGAAACAGCATTCTTCTTTCCACACCTTAGAACTGATAAAAAAGGTAATATCAACTTCTCATTTTCCACCCCGGAATCTTTAACACGATGGAAATTCCAGATGCTCGCCCACACAAAAAACTTGGCTTATAACCAATTGATCTCTACGGTCCAGACTAGCAAAAGCTTAATGGTGGTGCCCAATATGCCCCGGTTTGTCAGGGTCGGAGATACTCTAGTGGTGAGTACCAAAGTGGTAAATACCAGTGAAAAGCCTATTCAGGCTTCTGCCCAGCTTAATATGGTCAACCCGGAAAATGAGGAAATACTTAATTTGTTTGTATCAGGAAGTAAATCGGTTCAGCGACAATTGGTAGGAGCTAAAAACAGTGCCGAAGTTTTCTGGCAGATTGCCGTTCCTGAAAATATAAATGCCCTTCAGTACAAGGTTGTGGCAACAGGAGATGGCTTTAGCGATGGTGAAGAAAACTACCTTCCTGTTTTACCGAAGAAAGTACTGGTCACAGAAAGTCTACCTCTTTGGGTGGCGGTAGATACGGTTCAAAGTTTCCAGCTTCCGGCACTTCTCAATAAGAAAGAAGAAACAACCGATGTTTCACTTAAACTGGAACTCACCAAAAACCCGGTTTGGAATGCGCTTCAATCTTTGCCTTACCTGATTGAATTTCCTTATGAATGCAGCGAGCAGACCTTCGCTAGAATCTTTGCCAATGCTTTGGGGAGCAAATTGTTGAAAGACAACCCAAGTCTGTCCGAGCAAGTGAGTAGTTGGGCTGAATCTGGACTGACTGAAACTCCATTATTCAGAAACGAGGTCTATAAGCAAATCAGCCTTCAGGAAACTCCATGGGTTAAAAATGCCCAGAGCGAAGAAGAACGAAAACGAAGAATGGCTGAACTTCTTAAAATCGACAGTCTTAACGCTCACTTGGTTATTGCTATTGAAAAGCTCAAGCAAATGCAGCTAAATGATGGAGGCTTCGGGTGGTTCAGCGGAAGCCGAATGGCCAATCATACCATCACGCTTCATATCGTTTCAGGTTTTGGACAAATGAAAAGGCTTGGGGTTTCTCCAGAAACCTTAGATGTAAATGACCTGCTTTTTAAGGCTCTCAATTATTTGGATAATGAGGCTTTGAAAGCTTTCAACCAAATTGAAGATAAGGAAGGTGCCACTCAGATTAGCAACTCTACCATCAATTACCTTTATGCCAGAAGCTTCTTCACCGAGGTTGAAATGTCGAAGGAACTTGATGAAGCAATGGCTTACTTCTTGGCTGAAGCAAAGAAGCAGTGGGTGACTCAAAGTCTCCAGCTGAAAGCCATGCTTGCACTGGCTTTCAATAGATTTGGAGATACTGAATCAGCCGAAAAGATTTTGACTTCGCTGGAAGAAACATCTACCGTTTCTGACGAAAAAGGAATGTATTGGCTGGAAAATGAATCGGACTATGGCTGGTATAAAGCTCCAATAGAAACTCAGGCCTTGATCATCGAGGCCTTCGAGACCATCGGAACTGACTCCGAAAAAACTCAAGGTTTGCAGAAGTGGCTTCTTCAAAATAAAAGAGTGAATTCATGGTCAACTACAAAAGCAACAACCTTGGCCATTTATGCATTGCTTCAAAACCAGAAGACTGACTTTGAAAGTAGCAGTAGCATTTCAGTCAGTATGTCCGGAAAACCAGTCTCTTTCGATGAATCAGGCTCCAAATTGTTCTTGGAACGTTCATGGGCAAGCGATGAAATTAAGCCAGCAATGGGTTCTATTACCATTGATAATCCAGTTGGAAATCCGGCCTGGGGAGCCTTGCATTATCAGTTTTTGCAAGACGTTGATGAAGTTGAAAAACAAGGAGGAGCTCTGAAAATAGAAAGAGAACTATATCTCATTCAGCAAAATGGAGATCAATCAAAGATTGACGGTGCTACAACGTTAGGGCTTGGAGATAAAGTTAGAGTTCAATTGTATCTGTCAGTAGATAGAGAAATGGAATTTGTTCATCTAAAAGATAGCCGATCTGCAGCCTTGGAACCAGTAGATGTTCTCTCTGGCTATAAAAACATTGGTGAGACTTGGGCATATCAGAGTGTCTCCGATGCCAGCGTGCATTTCTTTATAGACAGGCTACCCAAAGGCAAGCATCTAATTACCTATGATTTGGTTGTAAATAATGCGGGAACCTTCTCCCAAGGATTGGCCATTTTGGAAAACATGTACGCTCCAGAGTTCAATGCCCGTACAAAATCCAGTGAACTGAAGGTGATCAAATAGTTCTTTCCTCAACTGAGCCCTCTGAGACCGAGAAATACTTATGCTGCTGATCTATCTTCTCAAAAATGGAGATAGAGCGTTCTGGTCGTGCATCGGTAACGAAAATTTGCCCGAAAGCATCTGAGGCTACCATCTGAATTAGCTTTTCAATGCGTAGGTCGTCTAGCTTATCGAATATATCATCGAGCAAGAGAATGGGCTTTACGCCCAGTTCATTTTTAAGGAAATCGAAGTTGGCTAGTTTAAGCGCTATCAGATATGATTTCTGCTGTCCCTGAGACCCAAATTTCTTTACTGGCTTTCCGTCCATTAGAAAAACAAATTCATCTTTGTGTGTGCCCCTGTTTGTTCTTTTAAGAATAAGGTCCTTTTTCTGCGAATGACGGAACTTCTCTTCAATTCCCTCCGAAAAATCAGACTCATAGTCTATTTCTATGGTCTCCCGTTGTCCGCTCAACATGGCATAGTGCTCTACCAATAATGGCTTAAATACCGCTATAAACTCCTTACGTACCTCATACACCTTTTGACCTAAATCGAGCAACTGCCTGGTAAAAGGCTCCAGTAAGTCGGCATCGAAGCGGTCTTGCTCGGCAAACTGTTTCAGCAAACTATTTCTTTGTTTCAGCGCGTGGTTGTAGGCGATAAGGTTGTTTAGATAGCCTTGATTGACCTGCGAAATAATGGCATCGAAAAATTTTCGTCTGTCTTCGCTAGTACCTCTGATTACATCGGTATCGTTTGGAGCAATAAGCACTGTAGGGAACTTGCCAATGTGTTCACTAGCCCGTTTGTAGGGTTTGTTATCCAGCTTGATGCTCTTTTTTTTGCCTGCCTGATAGGCACAAAGCACTGACCGTTCTTTTTGGTTTTGAGAAAAAGTGCCCTTTATAGAAAAGAAGTCTGCCTCGTGCAAAATACACTGCAGGTCTTGGGCTTGGTCGGCACTTTTGGTAAAAGACAGATAGAAAATGGCATCCAGCAAATTGGTTTTGCCACTACCGTTTTCTCCCAGAAAACAGTTTATCTGGCTGGAAAAGGCCACATGAGCTTCTTTATAGTTTTTATACTGAATGAGTCGAATGGATTGAAGATGCATTTTCTAACCGAAAGCCGATTTAATTTCAAAGTTGAACGTTTTTGTCTTATTTTCGCACTCCTATTTAAACGATTGAGAATTAAAGGTTTCAACCTTTTAAAAAACAATACATGGCAGCAGCAAAAGGTAGCACTAAAGCTAAAGCAAAAAAAGAGTCTAAGTTTTCGAAAGAGACTTACATGTTTTGGTACGAAAACATGCTTTTGCAGAGAAGGTTCGAGGAGAAAGCGGGAATGCTTTACGGCCAGCAGAAAATTAGAGGTTTTTGTCATTTATATATTGGGCAGGAAGCTTGTTCGAGCGGAGCAGTTACTGCTCTAAAGGAAGGCGATAAGTGGATTACCGCGTACAGAGACCATGGCCAGCCTTTGGCTCTGGGTTCTGACCCAAAGAAGGTTATGGCCGAACTTATGGCCAAAGCCACCGGAATTTCCAAAGGTAAGGGCGGATCTATGCACATGTTCGACAGAGAGAAAGGATTCTTTGGTGGACACGGAATAGTAGGTGGCCAGGTGCCGCTTGGAGCTGGTATTGCTTTTGCCGAGAAGTATAACAAAACCGATAACCTGTGTATCTGTATGATGGGTGACGGTGCCGTGCGTCAGGGAGCTTTTCATGAAGCACTCAATATGGCCATGACCTGGAAGTTGCCCGTGATTTTTGTTATTGAAAACAACGGATATGCTATGGGTACTTCTGTGCAACGCACATCGAACGTAACAGAACTCTACACCCTGGGTGAGGCCTACGACATGCCATCTGCTCCGGTAGATGCCATGAATCCGGAAAATGTTCACGTGGCCGTGGAAGAGGCTGCCGATAGAGCCAGAAGAGGTGATGGACCAACTTTGTTGGAGTTTAGAACCTACCGATACAAAGGGCATTCAATGTCGGATCCGGCTAAGTACAGAACCAAAGAGGAGCTGAACGAATACAAGGATCGTGACCCCATAGAATATGTGAAGTCTAAGATTCTTGAAAACAAGTGGGCCACCGAAAAGGAGCTCAAAGAAATAGACACTAAAATAAAGGCTCAGGTAGAAGAGTGTGTGAAGTTTGGAGAGGAGTCTCCTTATCCAGATCCTTCAGAAGCTTACAAAGATGTTTACGTTCAGGAAGATTACCCGTTCATCACTGAATAGGTTTTAACCCTTTGTTTTACAACAATTTCTTTATATTTGCGACCTAATTTTTGAGAGAGATGGCGGAGAAAACTTCATCAGAAGGAAAAAGCACTAACAAGCCCGAAGGCACTATTGAAAAGTTCAAGAAAGAAGTAGGCCCGGTGGGTTTTGTGGGGGCAATCGTTGGTTTGGCAGTTATTGTATTGGCTAGTGGTATCTTCCTTTGGAATTACCGCACACAGCAGCGCAATATCGATGCTCAAAACGAAATTTTTCAGGCACAGTATTACTACGAGAGCGATAGCCTGGAGCTAGCACTTCTTGGCGATGGTAGAAACCTGGGCTTTTTAGACATTATGGATATTTACAGCGGAACAGAGGTAGCTAACTTGGCTCACTTCTATGCCGGTGCCAGCTACCTGAAGCAAAGAGATTTTGAAAAAGCTCTCGAATACTTAAAAGGATTCTCTACTTCTGAAATTTTGGTTCAGGGCAGGGCATACAGCCTTATTGGCGATGCCTACATGGAGTTAGGCAATTTTACAAAAGCTGCCGATAGCTACGAGAAAGCCGCTAACACAGTAGACGATTCGTATTTTTCTCCGGCATACTTATTAAAGGCTTCACTGGCCCATGAAAAGGCCTCTGATCTTAAGGCCGCTATAGCCGCCTTAGATAAGATTGTAAAGGAGTATAAAAATGCTCCCGAAGTAATGGAAGCACGAAAGCAGAAATCACGTTTGGAAGTCCTTGCCGGGCGTTAATAAAAACAAAAAATTAACGAGAAAGGTAAGGCACATGTCTTACCTTTTTTTATTCATAAGAAAATGGCATCTAACGAAAAAAACCTTAGCGAATACAGCAGCACAAACATAAAGCCCATTGGCGAACGTAAGTTTGCCATTGTGGTGTCTGAGTGGAACGAAGAAATTACAGAAGCGCTCTACCATGGAGCTTACAGTACGTTGATACAGCACGGAGCCTCTAAACAGAACATTATCAGAAAAAATGTTCCCGGAAGCTTTGAGCTGACACTGGGCGCACAATGGATGGCTCAAGATAACTCAGTTGATGCAGTAATCTGTATTGGCTGTGTCATTCAGGGAGAAACGAAACATTTCGATTTTATATGCGATGCCGTGGCCCATGGCATTACCAATGTGTCGCTCAAGTATAATAAGCCGGTAATTTTTGGTGTACTCACCCCCAACACTAAGAAACAAGCGCTCGACAGAGCAGGAGGTAAATATGGCAACAAGGGCGATGAAGCGGCCATAACCGCAATTAAAATGTTGGGCTTCTAATTGTTTTCGAAAAACCATGCAGGTATACAAATTTGGAGGAACTTCTGTGGGCAGGCCGGAGCGCATGCATGCAGTGGCCGATCTTATAACGAGAGACTCAGAGCGTAAGGTAGTGGTGCTATCGGCACTTTCAGGCACTACCAATAGTCTGGTGAGTATAGGCGAGTCTTTGGCGGCCGATAGGCGAGAGGAGGCTTTGGAGAAGATCAATTCACTAAGGCTACACTACAACCAGTTTATTCAGCAACTTCTTAGTACCGCAGAGAAACGGGCAGAGGCAGAGGAGGTAATTCACGAACACTTTGAATTTCTAAAAATAACGCTCAAAATATCGTTCAATGAAGCCCTGAGCAGAGATATTCTTGCCCAGGGTGAGCTAATGTCTACCAAGCTTTTCACCCTATTGTTACAAGAGCGAAATATTGAGGTGCAGCTTTTACCGGCCTTGGAGTTTATGCGAACCAATGAGGACCATGAGCCTGATTTGGAGTATATCTCCAAGCACCTGCAGGCAAAGATCGACCAGTTTGCCAACTGTGGCCTGTTCATTACTCAGGGCTATATATGCAAAAACCACAAGGGAGAAATAGATAACCTTCAGCGTGGAGGAAGTGACTATACAGCCTCGTTAGTAGGGGCGGCTATTCGTGCCGATGAGGTGCAGATTTGGACGGATATTGATGGCATGCATAATAACGACCCTCGCGTGGTAGATAAGACCTATCCCATAGCGGAACTGTCGTTCGATGAAGCGGCTGAGCTGGCTTACTTTGGAGCCAAAATATTGCATCCGGCATCGATCTGGCCTGCTCAAAAATATGGAATCCCGGTCAAGCTGCTCAACACCATGCAGCCCGAGGCCAAAGGAACAGTGATCAGCACCTCCACCATTTCGGCCGATGTCAAAGCTGTGGCGGCTAAGGATGGTATTACTGCTATAAAAGTGAAGTCTACCCGAATGCTTCTGGCCTATGGTTTTCTGCGTAGAATTTTCGAGATATTCGAGAAATACAAAACACCTATAGATATGATCACCACCTCTGAGGTGGCCGTTTCGGTAACTATAGATCACGATGAGTTTTTAGACAAGATTGTGGCAGAGCTAAGTCAGTTTGGACAGGTGGAAGTTGACAAAGGCCAAACTATAATTTGCATTGTGGGTAATTTTGTGGCCGAACAGAAGGGTATAGTGAGCAATATATTCGATGCCCTAAAGGATACCCCTATCCGAATGATTTCTTATGGGGGCAGCAGACACAATATTTCATTACTGACTGATAGTACTAATAAAGAACATGCACTTAAAGTCTTGAATCAACATTTATTTAACCTGTAATCTCATATTGGGAATTTAGTCCATATTGGGTTTTTAGGAAGCTGAAAAAAGAGTATGTCTGATAGGCATACTCTTTTTTTTGTTTTGAAATATCTGGCGTTAACTATCTAATAATCAGTCGACTGGGTTTTCTTGAGCTTAAGGTGATTACCAAGATTGTGCAGAAGAACTCATTGGGCAAAATGTGGAAGGGCCTTTGTAATAAGTTTTGGAAAGACCAGAACTATGAAAAAAATTATCGCTCTTTTAACCTTACTTGTTGCCGCATTTTCATGCGCTAACGAGACATATCTCTTTGCCGATAAAAAGCAAGAAGAGGCACTGGCACAGCACAGCCAGGCACTTTTGGGTCGTTGGGCTCCTGAGAAGGCTCCTAACGACCAGTTTATGGTTGGGTTTAAACAGGTAGAAGAAGGCATGGCCTTGCAGACGCCATCGGGAACTAAAATGGTTCAGAATATTCAACCCGTTGGAGCATTGGGCCTGGCTATTCATTTGACTGATGGTAATGTGAGCCGTAAGGTTATGGCGCAGTTCACTTCTTACCAACGCACTACTTTGGTGCTCATGAATACTGAAGGATTAGACCTGGGAATAGGCTCTCAATACCCTCTTGTATTGCGCAAAACAAAAGAGGAGACCGTTACTACAGCCTCCTCTATGAAGTAAGTTGGTTTTATGTGGCCTTAAATATGCAGCGCTCTGTTGTCGGTGGCTGCCAAACAGGCCTCTTTAAACGCTTCGGTGTAAGTTGGATGCGCATGAGACATGCGGCCAATGTCTTCTGCACTGGCTCTGTATTCCATGGCCACTACGGCTTCTGCAATCATATCGGCTGTTCTTGGGCCAATCATATGAACACCAAGAATCTCATCGGTGTTTTTGTCGGCCAGCACTTTCACAAGTCCATCAGTATCCATAGAGGCCCTGGCTCTGCCCGATGCCTTGAAAGGGAATGATCCTGTTTTGTACGCAATGCCTTTCTCTTTGAGCTGCTCTTCGGTGTAGCCTACAGCGGCTACTTCAGGCCAGGTATATACCACCCCTGGAATCAGGTTGTAGTTAATGTGTGGCTTTTGCCCGGCCATTACTTCTGCTACAAACGAACCTTCTTCTTCAGCCTTGTGAGCGAGCATAGCCCCTTTAATTACATCGCCAATAGCATAAATGTTATCGGCAGAAGTTTTGAGGTGCTCGTCTACTTCTATTCTGCCTCTGTCGTCTGTTTTGATCCCCACATTTTCCAGTCCTAAACCTTCAGTGTAAGGCTTTCGGCCTATAGAAACCAGGCAATAGTCGCCTTTAATTTCTACAGTTTCACCCTTTTTGTTCTCGGCCTTTACCGTTACCGTTTTGGCGGTGCTCTTTACCTCAGTTACTTTATGACCCAAATAGAAGTTGAAGCCTAGCTTCTTCAGCGACTTCTTTAGTTCTTTTCCCATAGTGCTGTCCATAGAAGGAATGATCTCATCCATAAACTCAACCACAGAAACTTCAGCTCCTAGTCTGCCATAAACTGAGCCCAGCTCCATACCAATTACTCCACCACCAATCACAATCATGTGTTTTGGCACTTCTTTGAGTTCAAGGGCTTCGGTAGAGGTAATGATTCTTTTCTTGTCAATTTCTATAAAGGGAAGAGAGGCGGGTTTAGAACCGGTGGCAATAATTACCTTATCAGTTTCCACAGTGGTTTCTTTGCCTTCCTTATCGGTAACTTTAATATGCGTTTTGTCTATGAACGAACCCAGGCCGTGGTGCACGTCTATTTTGTTTTTCTTCATTAAAAAAGAAATGCCATTCACATTGTCCTTTACCACCCCTCTTTTGCGCTCAATCATTTGATCGAGATTTACCTTTAGATTGTCTAACTCAATACCGTGTGTCTTAAAGGTGTGGGCAGCGTTGTGGTAATGCTCGGAAGAATCGAGTAGAGCTTTGGAGGGTATACAGCCTACATTCAGGCAGGTTCCACCAAGCGTATCGTATTTTTCTATGATGGCAGTTTTCATGCCTAGCTGAGCGCATCGGATTGCTGCTACATATCCACCAGGGCCTGAACCAATAACTGTTACATCGTATTTCATATTGTCGTATTTAGTTCTAAGTACATGGTACTTAGATGGGTTTGTTTTTGAGACTTTTGTCGTTCGAACAAGCTCATTAGTTCTTTGGAGAACTTACGTTGCGTCTCCCGTTAGAAACCTGAGCCTCTCGGCTATGATTAGTTCTGTTTCTACTCTAAAGTAGAATTCTGGGCTAATCCATTAAGCTGGTCGAGTTCTTCACCTGAACTATCACCAGCACCTTTTGCAATCTTCAACGAAACTGACAAGGCAGCTCTTTTGATTTGACTCGTTAGCCTAATCCTTTCATTTTCACGAATGTGCCCGTTCAGGGTATAAACTTCAACCGTTAGGGTTGTTACTTTTTCTAAACAGCCACTCCATGTTTTTGTGTATGTGTTCATGGATTTCTATCTGCCGGCCGGCCCGGGTATCAGATAATCCAGGCTAAACACCGAGCAACAGTCTGGTTGGGTCTTCCAACAATTCCTTCACTCTTACAAGGAAGCTCACTGACTCACGACCATCAATGATTCTGTGATCATAAGAAAGAGCTACATACATAATAGGTAGGATTTTTACCTCGCCATTAACCGCCATGGGCCGCTCCACAATGTTGTGCATACCAAGTATGGCCGACTGAGGAGCATTAATGATTGGAGTAGATAGCATAGAGCCAAAGATTCCTCCATTGGTAATGGTAAAGGTTCCTCCGGTCATTTCATCGATAGTAAGCTTATTGTCACGGGCTTTGGTAGCTAATCTTACCACTTCTTTTTCTATCTGGTCAAAGCTTAAGGTTTCTGCATTTCTTATAACAGGAACCATCAATCCTTTTGGAGCCGATACGGCAATGGAAACGTCTACGTAGTCGTGGTAAACTATTTCATCGCCATTAATTTGAGCGTTTACGGCAGGCCATTCTTTCAGGGCCATCGTAACGGCTTTGGTGAAGAAAGACATAAAGCCAAGGTTTACCTCATACTTTTCCTTGAACTTCTCCTTGTATTGCTTTCTCAAATCCATAATGGGCTTCATGTTCACCTCGTTGAAGGTGGTGAGCATAGCGGTTTCGTTTTTCACAGAAACCAGCCTTCTGGAAACCGTCTTTCTTAGCGAAGACATTTTTTCCCTTCTTTCTCCTCTTCCTTCAGTGCTATGGGCAATGCTGGTAGAAGTACCGGCTGTGCTTGGTTGCTTCGGAGCTTCTTTGGAAGGAGCTTTGGCGTTTTCTGCGTCTTCTTTGGTAATACGGCCGTCTTTACCGGTGCCTTTAATTTGAGAGGCATCGAGGCCTCTTTCGGCAATAATCTTGGCAGCTGCCGGAGAAGCATGACCAGTGGCATAACTTTCTTTAGAAGGTGCTCCAGATTGATTTGCTGAACTGTTTTCCTGGCTGTCTTTATTTCCGGAAGAACTAGCCGGAGCTCCCCCTTCAGTTACTTCTATTTTGCAAATGAGTGCGCCAATTTCCAGTGTAGAGCCTTCCTCTGCAACTATTCTTAAAATACCATTGGCTTCGGCCGGAAGCTCAAAAGTGGCTTTGTCTGAATCAACTTCAGCAATTACTTCATCAAGCTCCACATAGTCTCCATCACTCTTAAGCCAACTGGAGATGGTTACTTCTGTAATGGATTCTCCAACGGTTGGTACCGTCATTTCCTTTATTTCTCCGGTAGATTTTGGTCCTGCGGAAGAATCCTGAGCCTGAGAAGATGAACCAGAGGTCTCTTCTTTAGAAGAGCTGCTGCTATTTCCCTGGGCTTCTGTGTCAATCAGGCAAACCACCTCTCCGATTTCAAGGGTAGCTCCTTCTTCGGCTTTGATGGTTAGTTTACCCGCTGCTTCCGCATTCAGTTCGAAAGTAGCTTTGTCTGATTCCAGTTCGCAGATGACTTCGTCCATTTCTACAAAGTCTCCATCCTTTTTAAACCATTGTGCAATGGTTACTTCTGTGATCGATTCGCCAACGGCAGGAATTTTTATTTCCAAACTCATGATGCTAATATTTTATGCGAAAGCTTTGTCTAAAATTTGTTCTTGTTCTTGTGCGTGTACTTTGGCAAAGCCGGTTGCTGGTGAAGCACTGGCCTTGCGAGAAATAAGCTTAAAGCTTCTTTCCGGGTAAATGCGTTGAATGTAGTTCCAATAGCCCATGTTCTCGGGCTCTTCTTGCAACCACACAAACTCCTTGGCTTTGTTGTACTGGTTCAACAGTTCTTCTACCTGAGTTTTTGGGAATGGATGCAGTTGTTCTATTCGAATAAGCGCTACATCTTTGGTTTTATCTTTTTCCCTTCTTTCCAGCAGATCGTAATAGACTTTTCCGCTACAAAGCACAACTTTTCGGGCAGATGCAGCTTTTACTTCAGGGTCGCCAATTACTTCTTTGAACCTTCCTGTGCTAAACTCTTCTAATGGGGAGATAGCTTTAGGATGTCTCAACAAAGACTTGGGAGACATAACCACCAATGGTTTTCTAAAGTCCCAGGTAAGTTGTCGTCTTAAAGCGTGGAAGAAATTGGAAGGAGTGGTAATGTTGGCCACTATCATGTTATACTCTGCACAAAGCTGCAAATAGCGCTCGGGGCGAGCATTAGAGTGTTCAGGTCCCTGACCTTCATAGCCATGCGGCAACAGAAGCACCAGTCCGTTCATGCGTTGCCATTTAGACTCTGAGCAAGAAATGAACTGATCGATCATTACCTGAGCCCCATTAGCAAAATCGCCAAATTGGGCTTCCCAAATGGTTAACGCATTTGGGTTGGCCATGGCATAACCAAACTCAAAGCCCATAACACCAAACTCTGAGAGTAGTGAATTATATATTTCAAACTGCTGCTCGGATCCTTCCAGATGATTAAGGCTGTTGTAGGCTTCATTGGTGTTGGCATCGTGCAAAACGGCATGTCTGTGAGAGAAGGTGCCACGCTGAACATCTTGTCCCGTAAGCCTTACAGGCTTGCCATCGAGCATTAAAGTACCGTAAGCCAATAGTTCTCCTCCGGCCCAGTTTACCTGTTTATCTTTGAAGAACATGTCTTTACGTTGCTTCAGCTGTTTTTCAATTTGCTTAATGGGCTTAAAGCCTTTTGGCAACTTGGTGAGTGCTTCGGCAACCTTATTGATCTTAGCCTCTGAAGCTCCGGTTTCCGGTGAAAGATCGAAATCTTCCGGTTTGGATCTCCTAAGGTTTCTCCATTCTTCCTCCAGCGGTTGGTATACATAGGGTAAAGGTTTTTGCTTTACCATATTAAGTCTGTCTTGAAGCAGTTCCCTAAACTCCGCATCCATGGTTTTTGCTAGTTCTGCTTCTACCTCACCCATTTCTATAAGTTTCTTATTGTAGACCTCTCGCGGGTTGGGGTGTTTGCTTATCACATTGTATAGCGAAGGCTGGGTGAATTTGGGCTCGTCACTTTCATTGTGTCCATGTCTGCGGTAGCAAACCATATCCACAAAAATGTCATCGCCAAACTTTTGTCGGTATTCCGTGGCAAACTGTACGCAGAAAACCACTGCTTCAGGATCGTCACCATTTACATGGAGAACCGGGGCATCTATAATTTTAGCTACATCTGTACAGTAAATGCTTGAGCGGGCATCGTCAAAGTCGGTTGTAAACCCAACCTGGTTGTTAATTACAAAGTGAATGGTACCACCGGTTTTGTAGCCATCTAACTGGCTCATCTGCACTACTTCGTACACAATGCCCTGGCCGGCAACAGCCGCATCGCCATGAATTAATACAGGCAATACTTTGGAACGATCGCGGCTGTATTCAGCATCGCCTTTAGCGCGCACAAAACCTTCCACAACCGGGTTTACAGCTTCCAGGTGCGAAGGGTTGGGGGCTAGTTTTATCTCTATGGTGTTTCCGCTTGGGGTATTTACCTGGCTGGAGAATCCCATGTGATATTTTACGTCACCATCGCCCATGGTTAGGTCTGGTGTGGCATTCCCTTCAAACTCATTGAAGATTTGTTCGTAGGTTTTGCCCATAATATTGGCCAAAACGTTTAGCCGCCCGCGGTGAGCCATTCCAATCATCACTTCCTGCACACCCAGTTCGGCTCCTTTGTTAATAATGGCATCTAAGGCGGCTATGGTAGTTTCGCCACCTTCCAACGAAAATCTTTTTTGGCCGAGATATTTTGTGTGAAGGAAGTTTTCGAATACCACCGCTTCATTTAGCTTTTTCAGAATTCGCTTTCGCTGTTCTTTCGATGGCTTAAAGTTTAATGCGTCTTTTTCAATTTTTTCACGAAGCCACTTCAGCTTTTCGGGGTCGCGAACATACATGTATTCAAACCCAACGGTTCCTTCGTAGATGTACTTTAACGATTCGATAATCTTTCGAAGGGGAGCTCGGCCAATACCAATTTCTTCACCACAATTGAACTCTGTATCCAGATCAGCATCGGATAGGCCAAAGTCTTGAAGGTCGAGAATAGGCTTCCTATCTTTTCGCTCCCTTACCGGGTTGGTCTTTGAGCGTAGGTGAGCACGGGTTCTGTAGGCGTGTATCAGGTTGCGAACATTTACCTCCTTGTCTGACACAATGCCAGACGGTGTTGAGCTTTTAGCGGCTTTTTCGCTGCCCGGGAGCATAGGAAATGCCTCTTGAGCAAACTCGAAACCTTCGAAAAACTTCTTCCAGCCCTCATCGACACTCGAAGGGTCTTGTGCATACTGCTGATACAACGATTCTATTGCCTTGGGGTCGGCATTACTGATGTATGAAAATTTATCCATGTGCAGGAAATTACCTCTGAATGCGACAAAGGTACTCTATTCGTTTAGCTATTAAAAACCGTATAAACGGTTTTACGAATTCGATTGATATTGAGTTGTTAACTTACGTTTTGAGTGAGCTTTGTTCATAATTTTCAAGAGCGGTGTGTTTTTATTTAAAAAGCCCTTATCTTTGCAGTCCTTTTTCGGGACGTGTTCCCAATGAAGAAGTGAGGACGTGATCCTCGTAAACCATAAATGTAAAATGGCAGTAAAAATCAGATTGGCCAGAAGAGGCCGTAAGAAAAGAGCAATGTACGATGTAGTCATTGCCGATGCTAGAGCACCACGAGATGGTCGCTTTATTGAGAAAATCGGAACGTATGATCCGAATACTAACCCGGCATCAATCAACTTGGATAACGACAAGGCGTTCCAGTGGTTGATGAACGGAGCTCAACCAACCGATACTGTGAAGGCTATGCTTTCATACAGAGGGTTGATGTTGAAAAAGCACCTTCAAATAGGTGTTATTAAAGGAGCGCTTACTCAGGAAGAAGCTGATAAGAAATTTGAAGCTTGGTTGGCTGAGAAGGACGCTAAAATCCAAGGCAAATCAGACAAGCTTGCTCAGGAGAAAGAAGCAGCCAGAAAAGCTAAGCTGGAAGCTGAAGCCAAAGTAAATGCTGCAAGAGCAGAAGCGTTGGCGGCTAAGAAAGCAGAAGCAGAAGCTGCTGCCAAGGCAGAAGAAGAGGCTACCGAAGAAGCTGAGGCAGAAGTAGAAGCATCGGCCGAGGAGCCTGCTGCTGAAGAAGGCGAGTCTAAGGAATAAGTCCGGCCATGACGCTTGATGATTGCTTTCAGTTGGGTTATATCATCAAACCGCATGGTTTAAAAGGAGAGCTGCAGTTGTTTTTAGATGTGGATTCTCCTTCAGACTACCGAAATTTGGAATCAGTTTTTGTTCGCAAAGGACAACAGCTGGTTCCTTTTTTTATTGAAAGCCTTCAGGTGGGGCCTACCAAAGCCATAGTAGCGTTTGAAGACATCGTTTCATTAGAGCAAGCAGAGGAGCTTAGAGGGCTGGAGTTGTATCTTCCTCTTAGTTTTTTACCTGCTGCAGGAGCCAATGAGTTTTACCTGCACGAAATTGAAGGCTTTATAGTAGTTAACCAGGAAGGACAGCCCCTTGGCGCAATAAATAACATTGTGGAAAGTGGGCCTCAGCTGATTTTTGTGATAGAAAATGAGCAAGGAGTAGAAATACTACTGCCCTATCAAAAGCAATTACTAATCCGTATAGATCGGGAGAACAAGGAAATTCACCTGACCGTACCGGAAGGACTGGTAGAGGTATACACCAACCCAACTGATGAGAATTGATATTATCACTTGCTTGCCAAGACTGTTAGACAGTCCTTTTTCGCACTCTATCTTACAGCGTGCTCAGGAAAAGGGCTTGGTAGAAGTGGTGGTTCATGACTTACGCCAATGGGCTACCAATAAGCAAAAGCAGCTCGATGACTACGCCTATGGTGGAGGTGCGGGCATGGTGATGATGATAGAGCCCATTGACCGCTGTATCTCTCAACTGAAGAGCGAAAGGGCCTACGATGAGATTATTTATATGACCCCGGATGGTGCCAGATTAAATCAAGGCATGGCCAACCAGCTTTCACTAAAAAAGAACCTTATTATACTTTGTGGGCATTATAAGGGGGTAGACGAGCGGGTTAGAGAGGCTTTTATTACGCGAGAAGTTAGCATTGGAGACTACGTGTTGTCTGGTGGTGAGTTGGCTGCTGCAGTATTGTCTGATGCCATTATTCGCCTAATACCGGGGGTGTTGTCAGATGAGACCTCCGCTTTAACGGATTCGTTTCAGGATAATCTACTGGCTCCACCTGTATATACCAGGCCGGCAGAGTATAAGGGTATGAAGGTTCCCGAGGTATTACTTAGCGGCCATCAACAAAAAATTGAAGATTGGAGGGCTCAAAAAGCCCTAGAAAGAACCCAGGCAAGAAGGCCTGATTTATTGAATGAATAAATTTTCCCGTAAAAGGCAGATTATCAAAAACTAATCTCTATATT